>JAAXXJ010000134.1 GCA_013334545.1 Nitrospirota bacterium
TAATCATTGGCGGCGCGGTTATTCACAATGGTTCTAAAGCAAGTGAGTTTATCGTCGAGAATACTGTCCCCATTCTCCGGGAAAAGGACATCCTGAGCGAGCACAATGCCGACACACCCTGCAAACGGATCTATCTGGCCATCCAGCTCATGTATATCGATGAGAAGAAACTGACAGAATACCACCATGCCTACTGGAGCCTTGTCCGCGACGTGGTCGCGGCGGCGCCGAGCACACTGCCGCTCATCGATCAGATCAGCGAGCAGATCCTTGGCGGCAAGTATTATCAGGCGATCAAGCTGGCAAAGAATCTGATCGAGTATGAACAGGAGGTAGTGAACAATGTACGCAAATCAGCTGGAAACCTATAGGAGCGTTCAAAAGGCAACGATGTCCGACCGCGAGATCGAAGCGTGCGTTCTCACAAAGGCCGCGCACAAGCTCAAATACTGTCAGGACAACTGGGATGCCGATACGAGGGAAGCAACGCTCGACGAGGCGCTGAAATTCAACCAGTTGATGTGGAGCATCTTCCAGGGCGAACTGTTAAAGCCGGACAATCCCATGCCGAAGAAGCTCAGGGAGGACATCCTCAGTCTGAGCGCGTTCATCGACAAGCGGATCTTCGATATCATGGCCTATCCAGCCCCGGAAAAGCTTGCCGTCATCATCAACATCAATCTGAACCTCGCGGCAGGCCTCAGGGGATCACCGCAGTAGACCCCCATGCAGAAAGCCTTGTGCCTGCCGATCGTCGTCATGGTGCAGGAGCAGCGCGAATAGCTCAGCGGTGGCACACCTCGCGAAGATGGAGAATATCTGCGTTGACATTATTCGTCGCTATCGCAGCGTCAAGCAATGAAGCGGCATAGGTAGCCTGCCCCGCCGATACGAGTTTTCTCGACAGTTTAAGAATTGATTCGGCAAAACCGAAATGCATCTTCTGGAGCTGCCGGAACAGTTCGAGCCTGCGTTCCTGCGTACCGCCGCAACAATGTGCCATTGCCAACAGGACCTTCGCCGACGGGTAATCCGGCGAAGTCGCCGCCAGATCCTCAAGGACCGAAATCGAGCGTCCGACGTTCCCCGCATACAGCTCACAGAGTGCGTAATTGTACGCAGCTTCTTTCATCTCCGGTGCAAGCTCATAAGCCTTTTTTGTTGCTGCCAATGCATCATCGTACCGGTCGATCTCGAGATAGATCGAGCCCATGTTCAAATGCGCGAGCGTCAAATCCGGCTGGAGATTGAGCGCCTTTCGCCAGAGCTCGATGGCCTCCTCATATCGTTTGAGCCCTCCGGCCTGGATTGCCAGTTCGCGAAGCGCATTCACCGTCTCGCCCGTTTCTTCGAGCTTTTTCTTTCCCAGAAGATAGTATACCTCACCTTTCGCAATATCCTTTTCAGCGTCCAGCTTGCCGTAGTGATGGACCGGAATGTCGCATCCTTTGACGGGGATTTTGCTGCTTATCAACGAAGGCTCCACGAGCTCATGGACGGGGTTCACGAACCGTATGCGGCTGTCTCGGGGGAAAAGCCGTACCTTATAGCTGGGGAACCAGCCGGTGCCGGCTTCATCGTGCCCATAGCTGCCATCATTTGCGGTCCAGCCGGTCGTATACACCGGAACGATATAATTTCTCGTAGCAAGTGAAAATGCCGACTTATTCTTGGCCTCTCTGGTCATGAGCCTTCTCAGTGCCGCATGGTCACGTTCAGCGATCACCTCGTCAGCATCGAGAATAAGGATCCAGTCGCCGGCAGCCTTGGCAAGCGAGAGGTTGCGAGCCTCGGAAAAGTCGCCCGTCCAGGGAACGTCGTACACCTTCGCACCAAAAGCCCTTGCGATATCCTTTGTCCTGTCCGTCGAGCCCGTGTCAACAACGATCATCTCATCGACAACGGGTTTGACGCTCATGAGACATTTTGCAATATGCAGTTCTTCATTCTTGACGATCATACATACGGAAAGAGAACCGTTCTTTTTGGCTGCCGGTCCGCTCCCGTGTGGGCCGACCCTGTTTCGAACGTCGAGCGCTGCCGATAGTATGCCGTCATCGACGCCGAACAGAATCATCGACTGCTCGATCTCCTGCATGGCCAGGCCGAAGTTCTCCTGTTTGATAAGAATATCGATCAAAAGGAACAGGATCCTCCGATCCAGCGGCCGGAGCGCCCGAATCGCGCGAAAGACCTCTTCAGCCTGAGCGTACTTTTTCATTTCCGTTGCCGCCGAGTGGTATGCAGCGACGACGCCCGCCTCGGCAGGAGAAAGAATGACCCCCCTCTCGAACAGGTTGAATGCCTCATCGTGCCTGCCGCCTGCCCATGTGAGGAATCCAAGATTCGTATAGGGTTCCCCGTATCCCGGGTCTGCATCGATCGCTTTCGTGAAAAAGTCCTGAGCGGTCTCGAGATCACCCTTCTGGTTAGCCAGAATTCCTTTGAGATTCAGTCCTGCCGCTGAGGCTGCATTCACAGCAAGCGCCCGCTCTGCATAGTGTTCAGCCTCATGAGGGAGCCCAAGGCCCTCCTTGGCGTATCCGGTCAGAAGAGCCAGCTTTTGATCCTTATCGTCCTGGGGCAGTGCGGATAGGATCTCAAGGGCATCCTTGAACTGTCTGTTGCCGAGCAGCATCTCTGCCATGGCATAATAACAGGTTTTTTCTTCCGGGACATTTTGAATGCCGAGCAGGAGGGTCTCAAGAGCCTTGTCGATCTGCCCCTTGTCGTTGAACTCCCTGGCCTGCTCCTGGGCTGTTATGGCCAGCAACCGTTTTCCCAGCAGGCTTGTTCCGTCAATGCCGCTCCACTTGTCCGTAAAGATCTTGCGGTTTCCTGACAGCGAGGAGTCGTAGTCTATTTTATTACCGATGAAACTCCTGCTGCCGTAATGATGGATGAACACATCTCCTGCTATCAGGTTCTGACGGCCCACCAGGGCAGCCCTCAGGCAGTAGTCATCATCTTCAAAATTCCCCGACCCGAAGCTTTCATCGAGGAACCCTATCTGTTCCGCCAGGGCGCGCCGGAACAGCATGCAGAATCCGACGATTCTTCGCAGAGGTGTCCGTTGGTATCTGTTCTTCTCTCTGAACCGCCTTGCATACGCATCGAGCTGATCCAGGGACGTATAGCCTACCTGCCCGACCTTCTGCGGTCCACTGATGCTGTTCGTCATGGGGCCGACGATGCCCGAGTCGGGAACACTGTTCAGACATGCGAGCATATCAGAGAGCCAATGCGCGGTGACCACGACGTCGTTGTTCAAGAGCAGGATATATTCACCCCGAGAAGCCTCGATCCCCTGGTTGCATCCCTTTGCAAAGCCGAGGTTCTCGCCGTTCTCGATCAGCCGGTACTCGTTGTGCTCGTTGAGAAGCGTCTTCAGCCATTTGACGGTCCCGTCCGTGGATCCGTTGTCCACGAAGATAATTTCGTGGGCCTCCGGTGTATGTTTCCGGATACTTTCGATGCACTCCTTGGTATACTTTTTTTGGTTGTATGTCAGGATCACGATGGAGATGAGCTCGGGTGTTGCCTTTTCCCGAGCAAGGACCGATGATGCGGGCACCGGTCTCGTGTGATTCGACGGCTTCTGCTGCCCTGCCGGCTTAACGGAGCTCATGATGCCTACTGGTACTTTCTGAGCGACAACGATGTATTGATAGGTATGGAGATGCAACAGTTCATCTCTCGTAAGACCGCGGATGGATGTCCTTTCATCCACAATGCTATTTTCTGAATCCATTATCGTCGCCAGGTCGATCGGTGGGTTCAAAACGCAATCGGTCCTCTCGATGGCAAGCCCTGCCCCGGCGAACATCTTGCGGGTTTCTGCGATCGTGAAAAAACGGACATGCGTCGCATCGAGAAGTCCTGCATCGACATATTCCCATTTGCCTTTGATCAGGTCTCTGATGACCGTAATGTTCTGAATGTTGGGAATGGAGGCTACAATATGCCCGCCGTCCTTGACATAGCGAGTGAGCTCCGCAAGGACGTCCCAAGGATCATAGAGGTGCTCCAGGACATCCAGTGCGATGAGCAGGTCAAACTCGCCGTACTGCAATCCGTGCGCTGCGTTCAGATCGACTGATTCTATATCTGCTACAATGACCTTGTCCAGATACTGACGGGCGACCTCCGCTGCCTCCGGTGAAAGCTCGACACCGACATATTGCGACACCTGCAGCTTCTCTTTGAGGTGCTTGCCGGTCGCCCCTCCTGCGCATCCGATCTCTAATACGCGGCCGGGGGTTATGGCGGATTTTCTGAGCGTCTCAATTACCTCGTTGCGTGCGAAACCGTAGTAGGATTCCTTTTTCCCCGATCTAAGGGGATTGTTGCTGTTCAGCAGCTGAGCTTTGGGTCTATTCTTGTGCTCTCGCTGCAGCGGCCTGTCAGCGGCTGGTTTATGCAGTATACAGAGCGTATCTCCCCATTGATCGCTCCCATCGGTAAATCCCGTAGACCCCCAGAATGTCTTGGCTTCCAGGACCTCAAGGCCAACCCATTTTGCCAGGGCCCGGAATCCGTCAGGGTAGTACCTCCAGCAGTCGACAGGATACTTATGCTCAGGGCCCCGGGAAGGCGCTATGATGCAGATCAATCCGTTCGGTTTCAGAGTCCGATGCATCTCCTCGATGATGAGCCAGGGGAATTCGATATGTTCAAATGCCTGTCCAGAGATCAGTATGTCGAAGGAATCATCGGCCAGTTCCAGCCACCTATAGGGGTCCTTTGGCACATAATCCACATTCGGACCGGCGGTTACGTCGAGGCCGACGTAGTTGAATCGGGTACTATCGGAAAATATCTCCTTGAAGGTGCCATTGACGCCATAGCTGCCGACATCCAGAACTTTGATGATACCCTTCGGGTAGTGTTTCACTACAAGTTCTTTAAAGTGCGTGATGATGCTGAATGAGCTTTGGTGCATAGGAAATCGCCTCTTTCCTCTCTAGACTGATCTTGGCTAAGAACCGGGTTGTGTTTCGCGGTTTGCCATTTGCTGCCTCAGATCGCCGCATGAGCTACTTCATGCTTCTGTTGTTGATCATCTTCATTCCCCCGGTAAGTGATTGTTGGATGATGGCTAGCCGATTTCCTCGTTCAGACGAAGCGTTCTTCATCCATGCCAGGTAAGATGTCAAATGCTTTATTTATTGACACCGATATGATCTCACGAATTATAGTGCAATAATAATGCCCATCGACTTACACTGTAATATATTGATTTTTAATGATATTATAAGAATTGTCGATCTGTAATAAGCTCGGCTTCTTTTGCTGGTCATAAAATTGACATCACAACGATAGATTGAACCGCCGGCTCCCGGTGGTCAGTCAGGCGGAAAAATGATGGCTTCGCGGAAGAGGTGTGCGGCAAGTGGGAGAACGGTGATGGGTATTATACGATCTTTGAGATACCGCTATATTCATCTGCAGACGCATCCATGGTGTTGCCATACAAGTCCTTGCCCTTGAATTTGAATTTAATGTGCGACGGATCGATCGTTCCATCGGCGCCTGCGTTCTGATTGATCATGAAGGACACCGTAGCGGACAACGAACCAGGCAGGGATATTACGCTGACCGGGACCGGATCTATTGTTATATCGGTCGGAGATGTTGGCAAGCCCCAGTTGTATGCTCCTCCAACTGAGCCATAGGCTGCCTTGGTGATCGACCAGTTATAGGGATTCTGGACCGAGGCGGCATCCATCTCCTTGGTAAAGAGGAATACCATGTTGAATTGCCGTGACGCGCCTGGTGTGGACAAGGAGCCGTCCAATTCGGAAACCGGTGTTCCCGGCCCCCTTGAGTCGGTAAATCCGCTCACGTTGTAGGCCGAGAGGATCTTCGGCTTTGTCGTCTTGTCCATATATGCGTTGAGAAGAGAGGCCAGGTCCGGGGCCCTGTCATTCAAGAACGACAGTTCTTCCTCAGCCTTGCTCCTCTCGCCGAGGTCGATATAAGCAGAGCCGAGATCAACATGCACTGCGTAGAAATCCTTCTTCAGGCCAACGACCTTTTGAAATTCGGAGATCGCCTCCTGCTGCCGGCCTTCTTGAACATAGGTCTGTCCCAGCGCGTAATAGCCGCCGTGTTGTCCGGGGTCCATCTGGATCACTCTCTTAAAGAGGTCCTCTGCCTGCTGGTTGCGGTCCGTGGCAAGATATACCTGGCCAAGCGAGAACAGGTTCGTTGAGGAGGTTGGATTATTCTTTACCGCTGTTTTATATTCATTTTCAGCGTCGTTGTACCGTTTCTGGCTGAAATAGATGTTGCCGAGCTGAAGGTGCGCCGTGTCATCAGCCGGCGCCATGCTGACCGATGATTTGTATGCTTGTATGGCGTCCTCCGTCCGCCCCATCTGGATATAGGACGTTGCCAGAAGATTATAGGCCTTTACAGCATTCTCCGGAGAAGAGTCCAGGCCTATGGCACGTCTGAACTCCCGAGTGGCACCCTCGTAATCCCCTTTCATGGCACGATCGGCGCCTGCAGACAGCGCGGTCTGCGCCAGCGCGGTCATCTGCGTTTGCCGGCTGCTCAAGGCTGAGAACAGTGCATCGGCGGCTATATTTGTTGAACCTATCGATGATAGGGACATTTCAACTTCCTGTCTCGTCCATGAACCTTGCAGCCTTCCGCTTCTGCTGCTGTATAACGTATCGGCATTCAGGCTTATAACTTTAGCCTGATTTATAATGGACTTACCGGCACCACAGCATACTGCGTGCGAGGCAATGTCCCACTACCTGCCATTGTAGTCTTGTTGTTCATGGCCCTACGTATTTCAACACGTTTGGCACTATAGTATTTGCTCGATCTGACCGATACGATAGGTGATATGCGTCGAAAACATGGCTAGAGGGCTATGCATGCGGAACAAAGGAGAATTTCCGCTATTCAGTGTTCTGCGACAGGCACCGCCCTCATGATGGATCAAGCACTGCGAGGAGAAGTAATGTCTGATATCGCGTTCCCCGTTATACAAACACTGCTCCCTCGTTCTGCAGGCGGTCACGAGTAATGCAGATACCCCCGACCCCCCAACCTACCCAGGATTTTCAGCTGTCCGTCAGCTCAAAGGCCCAGCTGTTTCTACGGACCGGAGAGATCGTCCAGGCCGAGGTCCTTACGGTCACCGAAACCGCTGTTGCCATCAGGATGAAGAACTCTATCGTAGAGGCGAGGACCACGCTGCCCTTGAAAGAAGGGGACACGATCCTCCTCAAGGTGGAGGGATGGGAGAATGAGCTCCGGCTCCGGCTTCTCCCGCCTGGCGGCGACGATATCGCTTCGCTCAAGAATACCATCCTGGCCGCCCTGGCAACGCTGAAAGGCGCAAAGCCTGCTGCAGATGACCTGAAGATGCTGAGTTCCCTGATCAACAATCTGTCGATCAGCATGAAAAGCTCGCTGCCCGGGCTGCAGACGATCGAGAAGCTGCTACCTTCGCTCGCAGGCATTACCGGCGGACTTCTCAAGGACGCTATACAGGATTCCGGCGTTTTTCTTGAAACCAAGCTCCGGCTCTTGGTCCTTCAGGGCACGGAAGGCAAAACCTCCGTTGCCGATCAGGCACAGGCGGCAAAGAGCGATCTGAAAGCGGCGCTGATG
>JAAXXJ010000135.1 GCA_013334545.1 Nitrospirota bacterium
GCCGCGGCCATGCGCTACACCGAGGCGCGCTTGTCGCAGATCGCCGAGGAGCTCCTGGCCGAGATCGACAAGGAGACCGTGGGCTTCCGTCCCAACTACGACAACTCGCTCAAGGAGCCGGTCGTGTTGCCGGCGCGCTTCCCCCAGCTTCTGGCGAACGGCACGTCCGGCATCGCCGTGGGCATGAGCTGCTCCTTCCCGCCCCACAACCTGAGCGAGGTGATCGACGGACTGACGGCAGTCATCGACAACTCGAACATCGACCTCAAGGACATCCTGAAGCTCATCAAGGGGCCGGACTTCCCCACCTCGGGCCAGATTTTGAACTCGAAGAAGGAGCTGAAGGAGATCTACCAGACCGGGAGCGGCGCCATACGCGTGCGCGGCGAATATACCGTCGAGGACCTGCCGCGCGGAAAGCAGGCTATCGTCTTTACCTCCATCCCCTACCAGGTGAATAAGGCCAAGGTCCTCGAGCGGATCATCGGCCTGATGGACGACCGCAAGCTCCCGCAGGTGACCGCCGTGCGCGACGAGTCAACCGACGTGATCCGCCTCGTGCTCGAGCTGAAGGCCGAGACGAACCCTGAGCTCGTGACCGCCTATCTCTTCAAGCACACGGACCTCGAATCGAACTTCCCGGTGAATTTCACGGCCTTGAAGCCGAACATGGAGCCCGAGCGGCTGTCGCTCAAGGAGTTGATGCGGTATTTCCTCGACTTCCGGTTCGAGATCACCACCAAGCGCTTGAACTACGACCTCAAGCTCCTGAAGGCCCGGCTCCACATCCTGAAGGCCTTCGAGATGCTGTACGACGACCTTGACACGGCCATCAAGCTCATCCGACGGTCGAAGTCCCGGGAAGATGCCGGGGCAAAGATCAAGAAGCATTTCAAGTTCGATGACGAGCAGACGAAGGCCATCCTGGAGATGCAGCTCTACAAGCTTGCCGGCCTCGAGATCGAGCGGATCCTGAAGGAAAAAGCGGAGAAGACGAAGCAGAAGAAGGACATTGAGGCCATCCTGGGAAGCCAGAAGAAGGTCTGGGGCCTCATCAAGACCGAGCTTCAGGAGATCAAGGAGAAGTACGGCGACAAGCGGAAATCGATGATGAAGGCCGCCGAGGACGTGGAGTTCTCCCAGGAGGACTTCATCGTCCACGAGGATGTGACCGTGATCCTGACCAAGATGGGGTGGGTCAGGCGCGTCAGGACCGTGGGCGAGAACCTGCGGTTCAAGGAAGGTGACGACCTTCTCTCGCTGCTGCCGGCGAACACGAAGGACAATATCGCCGTGTTCTCGTCGGCGGGGAAGGCCTATGTCATCAAGGCATTCGACCTGCCGTCGGGGTCTGGCTTCGGAGAACCGGTCCAGCACCTCTTCAAGTTCGGCGACGGCGAGCGGCCCATCAGGGCCATGAACCTATCGACGGTCCTTGCGGGCACCGCGTCCGCCGCCCCCGGGGAGGAGAAGGAAAAGGGCAAGCAGCCGCAGCTCGCGCTCTCCGGCGGCACAATCATCGCCCTCTCCGTCTCTGCGAAAGGGGTCGGCTTCAAGTTTGACCTGTCGCAGTTCAACAGCGTGACCACCCGGGCCGGCAAGAAGTTCGCCGGCGTGAAGACCGGCGACAGCATCATGGGCGTCGAAGTCCTCGATCTTCCGAATGTCCTCTTCCTCACCACGGAAGGCAAGGCGGTCGTTGTCGCCGGCAAGGACATTCCGCTTCTGAGCGGCGCGGGCAAGGGCGTCAAGCTCGTAAACGTGAAGAAGGACGAGATCCATCTCTTCCGCGCGGTGCGCAAGGGAGAGCAGGTAAGGGTCATCGATGACAAGGGCAAGGAAAAGACTATCGACCTGAAGAACTACGGCGTCATGACACGGGGCAGCGTGGGATTAAAGGCCGTGAAGGCGGTCAAGTTCGTGTAGGACAACGTTGTCGTGGTGACATGGAGAACGGCAACGCTTTTCTCGTGCAATGGCCAGAAAACGGACCCCACTGAACCGAAAAGTGCGCAACGTGATTAGAAGTACTGCTGGTCATTGGAACATGGCAGATGTCTCTCCGCTCCGGTCACGCACACAGTTCTCCGCGAGTTTTGCGTCTGGGCGAAAGAGTCGGTCTGAAGCATGTTCACTGTGCTCTCAGTCCGTGGCCTGAGGCCATGCCTCGGTTGCAGAACAGCTTCGCTCCTTTATGAGATCCTTCCGCAAAGAGCTCTGGCTCAACGTCCCGACCCGCCGGGCATTCGTCAATATCACGCCCCAGGTCAACGACTGCCTCCAGGAGAGCGGCATCCGGGAGGGTATGGCGCTCGTGAACGCCATGCACATCACGGCGTCGGTCTGACATCAACGACGACGAGCCGGGGCTCCACCATGATTACGAGGCCTGGCTCGAGAAGCTTGCGCCCCACGAGCCGGTGGCGCAGTACCAGCACAACCGTACCGGCGAGGACAACGGTGATGCGCATCTGAAGCGCCAGGTCATGGGTCGCGAGGTTGTGGTCGCCATCACGAACGGCAAGCTCGACTTCGGCCCCTGGGAGCAGATCTTCTATGGCCTCGACGGCGGCAGAAGAAAGCGCGTGCTCATAAAAATTATCGGGGAGTAATGACCCGCTCTCGAGCTGCTGGGCGTAATTGACGTCAACTAGAAAAATATAACGCTTTATCAGTAGGTTATCGGTGTTCCATTTTGAGCATATCACCTCTTGCATGTAAGCATGTTTTCTGGTACAATTAAATTGTTCATAACATTATTTTTATGTCAGACCGTAATCAGCATACCGACCATCAACAGCTTCCATGGAGCGAAACGGCAGACCTCCTGCTTCGGCTTGCGCTGACGGAGCGGAAGCTGTCGCTGGCCATGCAGAAGCTCGAGGCGCGGAACTTGGAGCTGTCGACGATCCAGCGTCTTGCTGAGACCATCGGCAACGAGCGGCAGATCAACCGTCTCTGCGAGAAAACTGCGGAGGAGATCTCCCGCACCCTTGGAGCCGCGGCGGTAACCATCCTGCTCCGCGACAAGGTGACCGGCGATCTGGTCACAATGGCTTCCAGCGACGATCTGACGCTCGGCGGCCGACACCCCCACGTGAAGGCCGGGGACGGGCTGCTGTGGCAGGTCATGAAGACCGGCAAACCGCTCCGTCTCCCCGGCGCGGCCGCAGCGCAGCAATTTGCCGGCAGGCAGATCGCCCAGCCAGGGATCGCAGTGCCTATCAGGACCAAGGAAAAGACGCTCGGTGTGATCTATGCCTGCGGCCCGATAAAAGGGCGGGAGTTTTCTGCCAGGGACCAGGCCTTGCTCCTCGGAATCGCCAGCCAGGCTGCTGTCGCCCTCGACAACGCAACACTCTTTCATGATCTTGAGAACCTTTTCGTCGGGATCGCCTGGTCCTTCGCGTCGGCACTGGACGCCAAGTCCCCCTGGACCGCCGGCCACTCCAAGCGCGTGACCCAGTTCTCCGTGGCGATCGCTGAAGAGCTCGGCCAGGACACCGAGTTCCTCAATGCGATCCAAACCTGCGGGCTCCTGCACGACATCGGCAAGATCGGCATCTCGGAAAAGCTCCTCAACAAGAAGGGCACCATCACCCGTCAGGAGCGCAGGGCCATCGCGCAGCATGCCGAGCACGGTGCGAAGATCCTCGAACACATTGACGCCTTCCAGCCCCTTCTCCCCGGTATCCGGCATCATCACGAGCGGTGGGACGGTAGCGGCTTCCCCGACCGGCTGATGGAAGAGGACATACCCCTGATGGCGCGGATGCTCGCGGTCGCCGACGCCTATGACGCCATGACATCCGACCGCCCCTACCGCACGAGGCTGACCCGGGCCGATGCCATCGCCGAGATCGACCGGTGTTCCGGCTCCCAATTCGACCCGCAGATCGTCGAGGCCTTCATCGAGGTAACGAGCCACAGGATGTTCTGATCACCTTTCAGCGATCTCGTGATTCCGCAAGCAGATCCCGAAGTCATGTGGGATCATACCCACCCGATGCAGCCGCAGGACCTTGACCTCGCCGGAGGAAGGGTCCATTTCTGGAAGGGAGGGATGGACCCGGCCTGCTGTTGCTGCACGCCGCATGGGGTGATGCAGAGATTTCCTGGAGCCGCGTCTGGGACCCGCTGAGCCGCACCTTTACGGCATTGCACCCGACCTCCCCGGGTTCGGCCGGTCCGCTGGCCTCGCCTGCCCATCACTGTCGGCCATGCAACAACGCTCAAGCAGCTTCTGGACTCATTGCACAGGGACCGCGTCATGGTCGTGGGAAATTCCTTCGGCGCTGGTGTGGCCATCCAGCTTGCCAACGAGCATGCTAGGATGCGGGTCATATGCCCCAAATCGAGCGGCCTGATGATTTCACAGCGGTGATCAAGAACGTGCGGAACGATCGGCGAGATGTTTGAGGCAGCAGTTACGAAAAAAGAATACGAGCGAGAACGGAGTAAAGAAGGGTCTGGCGAAAAAGCACACCGGACGACAGTGTTCCTCATCCCTGGTCTTCCCCGTGCTTGAAAAGGGGACCGGTCGGTCATCTCCCGGAATCAACCGTTATGCGTTTATCAACGTCGCTTTTTATAGCCGGTCCGGCACCCGTGACCGCTCATGCGGCGCGCGGGATCCGTTCCTTCCTGCTCCAGGGGAACTTGAGGAGCAGGAAATCATCGTGCGAGCTTTCCTGTTCGATGCGGTCGAACATTTCGCGAAACTCGCGGTATGCAAGAAAAAGGCTCAACCGCTTGCTTTCATCGCCGTTGCGATAGTCGTTCAGGATCTGTTCGATGTCCATGGCAACCTCCTTGTCGATGGAATAGAGCATATCAGGGTGTACAATGACCAAAATCCTCGGGCCGGTCTTCTGGCGATTGAAGCTCCTTGCAGCAAGCTGCAGGGAATCTTCGATCCTCAAGGCAGTTACTATTTATTCTAATCGCTCGTTCCTTGATTCACGTTTGTCGACCGCCTCATCTGCCGCGTTGAGGCTTTGCCGCTGCTTCGCGGTGTTGAAGAAGCGACACAATGAGGTTTTATTGACACAGCGCGCATGCGGGAGAACTGTCAAAAAATTGCACTATTGCAGCATTTGACCTCAGTTCTCGCACAACCTGTATTTATAGTTGCATTTATTGTGCCCCGCGTGAAGCTTCCTTCAGCAAGCTGCGGGAAATTCGCTCGCTCCTGGATTCAGAGCGCATACCGTGGAGAAAAAGAGATACCACTCTCGGTCTGAAGGAATACAGGGTAATAGATCGGCAACCCGGGGAGGGGACAAGCGGTCCGGAACATGATTCCGGACGCGGATCACATCACCATCGACAAAAAGGGCATTTGCCCTGCTCACAACCAATCTAAGAAACAGTCAACCTCGTTCTAGAAATAGAGCATCCCATCGAACTCCAGTGCGTAATGGATAAGATGGATCCCGCCCAATATCTCGGTCCCCTCGATCAGGTCCTCTTTCCTCAAGTTCCTGTTGACCGCCACCTGTTGGCAGAGCTGGAACTTGACCCCCGCGGCGAGCGCCTCGGCGAGGCGCTGTTCGAACGTCGCGATGCCGGGCGGAACCGTTCCTTCTTCCCGGATCTTTCCCTTGATGACCGCGTCTGCCCCGTCCTGGACGCAGTAGACGACCGCATCACAGCCGGAACACTGGGCGATAGTGGCGAACATGATCGCCGACTTTACCTTGCCGATGTCCTTGACCCCTGATGACAGCTGCACGGCGAACTTCTTGCGTTCCGTTTTCACCGGTTCCCCCATGGATGCCTCCCCTCGCTGTGCTGGTCCGGCAATGCATTGAGACGTCCTTGAACGCAGGGCGGCCGGCGATGACCGCAACCAGGCGGTCAGACAAAAAGCGCTCTCCCTGCTGAGAGCGCCTTTCGTTACCTACGATGATCAAGGGCCGAGGATCTACGTTTCCTTCTTCTTCTCCGGCAGCCCCAGTACTTTCCGGATCTCCTCGCCTTCCAGCGTTTCCTTCTCGAGCAGCACCTTCGCCAGCGTCCTGAGCCGTTCCTGGTTCTGCGTCAGCATGTCCTTGACCTTCGCGTAGGACCCGTCGATCAGCCTCCTTACCTCCTGGTCGATCTCGCGCGCTGTGTCCTCGCTGTAGGCTTTGGGCCCGTTGGGCAGGCCGATGTCAAGGAACATGGGCCGCCGCTCCTTCTCAAAGGTGAGCGGTCCGAACTTCTCGGTCATCCCGTATTCGGTCACCATGCTGCGGGCAATGCCGGCGGCGCGCTGGAGGTCGTTCTGCGCTCCCGTGGAGACCTCGCCAAAGACGATCTCCTCCGCAACGCGGCCGCCGAGCATTACGCACAGCTTGTCGAGCAGTTCCGTCCGGGTCATGAGATACCGGTCCTCGGTCGGTAGCTGGAGCGTGTAGCCCAGGGCAGTGATGCCGCGTTGGACGATGGACACGCGGTGCACCGGGTCCGTAGTCGGCAGGAGCTCCGCGACGATCGTGTGGCCGCACTCATGATAGGCCACAATGTCCTTCTCCTTCTTGTTCATGACGCGCCGCTTCTTCTCAAGGCCCGCGATGAGACGGTCGATGGCGGCCTCGAAGTCCGTCATCTCCACTTCGGTCTTGTTCTTGCGTGCCGCGAGAAGCGCCGCCTCGTTCACCATGTTGGCCAGGTCCGCCCCCACGAACCCCGGCGTGCGCGCGGCGATCACCTTCAGGTCCACGTCCTTGGAGAGCTTCACGCCCCGCACATGGATCTGGAGAATGTCCTCGCGGTCCTTGATGTTCGGACGGTCCACGAGGACGTGGCGGTCAAAGCGGCCCGCGCGCAGCAGGGCCGGGTCCAGGATCTCCGGCCGGTTCGTAGCAGCCATGATGATGACGCCCTTCCGCGGGTCGAAGCCGTCCATCTCGGCAAGCAGCTGGTTCAGGGTCTGCTCGCGCTCCTCGTGACCGCCGGCAATACCGGCGCCCCGGGCCCGGCCCAGCGCGTCAAGCTCGTCAATGAAGATGATGCACGGCGCTCTCTGGATCGCCTGCTTGAACAGGTCACGCACGCGCGACGCGCCCACGCCGACGAACATCTCGACGAACTCGGAGCCGCTCATGGAAAAGAACGGCACCTTGGCCTCGCCGGCCACGGCCCGCGCCAGCAGTGTCTTGCCGGTCCCGGGAGGGCCCACAAGCATGACGCCTTTCGGGATGCGGCCGCCGAGCCGGGTGAACTTGTCCGGGCGCTTGAGGAACTCAACGACCTCGATCAACTCTTCCTTCGCCTCTTCCACGCCGGCGACGTCGTTGAACGTGACCTTCACGTCGCTTTCGCCGTAGATCTTGGCCCTGGACTTTCCGAAGCTCATGATGGTCTCGCCGGGTCCGCCGCCACCCATTCTCCGGAACACGAACGTCCAGATCACGACCAGGACGACGAGTGGCAGGATCCAGGCGAGCAGGAAGTCCTTGAACCAGTTCTCGGTGATCCGTCCCTCGTAGGTCACCCCGCTCGCCTCGAGGCTCTTGATCAGCTCGGGGTCCTCGATCCGCACGGAAACAAAGGGCTTGTCCTTGTCCCCTTCTTTGACGGTGCCACGGACCTGCTCGTTCGTGATGACGATGTCCTTCACTTGTTTCTGGGCGAGCAGCTG
>JAAXXJ010000136.1 GCA_013334545.1 Nitrospirota bacterium
TCCTACGAATAGCATGTAGACCGGCATTGTTCTTGCAAAATTCGCTAAGACCGCAAATTCGTTCTTTCCTATCCATATTATGGATAGATATACACTGGTTAACGTCCAGAGGAGAATATGTCGGGAAACGTGCTGAATATAATAGGCGCTGTTCTTTTACTTGCGACCCATACGCCATCCGCACAAGAGGGATTTCAGCAAGCTGTGCGTCAGACCGTAATGGAAGTAGTGTATTGTAAAAATCCTGAAATCATTATTCCTGAAAAAACTGAAGATATTGATCCTATCAATTACTTTCAAGAAACCGGGAAGATTCCTTATTCGTTTGAGAAAATAAAACTCGGGAAGCGCATTGTCGGGTACAGAGTTGATTTAATTCCCCAAGGCCATGGCGAAAGCGGCTATCAGTACGCCAGAATATTTATTGTGGAAAATAGGCGCCTTAAGCCTATATTTGAGCTTGCAGGTCCTTATCTGTTTATTTCAGACCATGCAAGCGTAAGCGGATATTATCGGCTATGGCACTGGAGCAGCGACAATCATGGTCGAGGCGGGCAACAATACTACGAATTCAGAGACGGGAAATATGTTCCTGTCACTCCGCTAATAAACGAAACCAGTTTCGACTGCTTTGCAGCAACAACCAAGATTGAAAAGCTAATCTGTAGCAACCAGGATTTAGCCGCTTCAGATATAGAATTGAATGATATTTATAGATCCCTACGATCTCGTCTATCTGATTATCAGAAGCAAGGATTAAAGAAGGAACAACAAGATTGGCTCATTCAACGAGATAAATTATGCGTTAGCTCGCAAGAAGCTGAATCATGTATTAAGGAAATGTATTTTAGTCGCATAAATACCTTGAAAAGCAGGGCTACAAATCAGTAACGAGTGCTAACGACCGGGTCGAGTCCGACGCGCAAAAAGACGCGCGTCTCACCCGGGCGTTCCAAAACAAGGAGATCTATTGATGCTCAAACACATTGTCCTGTTCAAGCTCAGGGAAAATGCGGAAAGCGCTTCGAAGGAAGCGAACGCAAAGAAGATCAAACGCGACCTGGAATCTCTCAAAGGCGTGATACCGCAGATCCGGCACATGGAGGTCGGCATCAACTGCATACCCGGCGATGCGGCGTACGACGTCGCCATCTACTCAGAGTTCGCGAACGAAGCAGATCTCAGCATCTACGCGAAGCATCCTGAGCACGTAAAGGTCGCTGAGTTCGTGGGGAAGGTGCGGGAGAGCAGGGTCGTGGTGGATTACATTCTTTAATTGCGGATTTCGGATCGCAACTTGCGGATTGAAGGACGAAAAAGGGTAGAAGCGAAAAGCATTTCATAGTTTTTGTCAGCGCACGTCATTTTTGCAGCTTTGGCTCCTCCCCGTGTCTCCGTGCCTCCGTGGTGAAGCCGTTCTTCCTTACCTTAATCCAGGGAAACAGCGAAGCTTCCCGGATACCCCTGGTCCGAGAACCGCGCCTCCGCATCCTCGGCCTCATGTAGGGAAGTGAATTTTCCCGCCTGCACCCGGTAGAAGAGCTCGCCGTTCACCATGGCCGACCTTACCTCGGAATAGCCGTGCAGCTTCTTCATCTCTTCTGATAGCCGCCTGGCGTTCTGCTGATCCCGGAACGCGCCGACCTGCACCGAGTAGTTGCCGCTGTCGTAGGTCTCCGGTGCCTTGTAGCTTTCCCCGCCCGTCCCGCTTGCCTTGTAGCCCAGCGCCTCGATCCGAACCGGTGCGGTGCCTTTCACGTCCACGCCGAGCTTCTTCGCGGCCGAGTAGGACAGGTCGATGATGCGGTTCTTGACAAAGGGGCCGCGGTCGTTGACCCGGACTATGGTCTCCTGCCCGTTCTCCCTGTTCCGTACTTTTACAAACACGCCGAGCGGCAGGGTCTTGTGCGCCGCGGTCATAGCGTTCATATCGTAAACCTCGCCGTTGCTCGTCTTCTTGCCATGAAAGTCCTTGCCGTACCAGCTTGCCACGCCTTCCTGAGTGAAACCGACGTGCGACGTGAGCGGCTCATATCGCTTGCCCATCACGGTATAGGGCCGCTGCGACGCCTTTGTCCTGCCGCCCTCCGGCGAAGCTGGCGGCTTCTTTCCACCGCAGCCGGTCAGCGCAAGCACGGCGGACAAGGCGATCAGCAGGGACCGCATGCCCGGAGCCGTCGTTGGGAAGGACGCAGTCAACATAGTCTAGCATTTGTACCAGACGCGGTCTTCTTTGTCCACAGGAAAAGGAAGCGCAGGCTGATCAGAACGCAATC
Organism: Nitrospirota bacterium; assembly: GCA_013334545.1. Taxonomy (GTDB): domain Bacteria; phylum Nitrospirota; class UBA9217; order UBA9217; family UBA9217; genus JAAXXJ01. Next base: position 2,277 of record JAAXXJ010000136.1, read on the forward strand.
GACCTGGTCAGTCGGGACCACAGGAGGACGGTTCATTGTGAGGGTACCAGCACGATGTCAAATACAGCCTCCTTGGTGCTGGCGGCTGGGTAGTGCTGCGTCACGAGGGTGGAATAACCCTTCGCAGAAATCCGCAGATGGATGTGCGGCGGTCTTCCATAGTAGGGTGGCGGCACGTTGCTCTCGAAACGATAGGCGCCTGATGCGTCGGCGATGATCGTGGCGCGGTGGGCATCATCATACTCGCCATTCGGCCCTGCGAGCCAGAGCTCGATTACCGCACCGGCGACAGGGCCGCAGTCCTTCGAGGTCCGCACGACACCTCGCAGTACGTACCCGGTGCCCACGCTGGAGCGAATCAGCGCGTCAGGCTTGTAGAAAGGTCCCAATGCGTCACTGCTCGTTGGTTCGCAAGTGGCAGTGGCGGCGGCCAAGCCATATCCGCACGTCCCGAGGTACAAGAGGCATAGGGCAAGAACAAGAGCAGCAGAAAAGATTCTTATCATGTAGTTATGGTAACTGGTTTACATTAACTCTGCAAGAACGATCCATCGACCCTATCATTATAATGAAGAAAAGTTTCGCAATTAAATGACACCTACAAAACGAAGCATAATGATACTTTTTGCACGGAAATGTGCGCACGTTCAGGCTGCTGTCCGATCACCCGGGTATCTGCTGTTAAAAAAATAGGGGCCAACCTTGCCTTTGTTCTTCTCCTCTGCTACATTCGATACCAGTATCGCACGCTGCAGCATCCCTTTGCATTCAAAGCAAGTGGGTATCTCATTCTGAAGGAGGAGCAAGCATGAAGAGGATCGTAGCTGTTGTTGTACTGTTGCTGTTCGTCGCCGCACCGCTGATGGCCGCTGACACGGTCACGCTTAAGGCAAAGAACGGGGATGTGACCTTCAACCATAAGGTCCACGGCGAAAAGGCCGGATGCAAGGCCTGCCATCCCGAGGCGACACCGGCAAAAATATCGCTCGGCGGCAAGGACCCTGCACACAAGCTGTGCGGCGGTTGCCACGCGGAGCAAAAAGCCGGTCCACAGCCGAACAAGTGCATGGAATGCCATAAAATGAAAAAATGATCCTCCTACCGTGACATCTCGGGGCCCCTTTCGGGGCCCTTTTTGTTTCCTTCCGGAAGACCGTCTAACGATTCGTTTCCAATTGCAAAGGGTTCTTATCTGGTATATAATGCGCCCGTTTCCGACACTTTACCGCTGGTGTATTCCGGCGGGACCACTGCCACAGGAGCCATTCAATGCACTGGAATAAAGAGGAGTCTCTAACCCGGCCCGAACTCGCGAAGCTTCAGGGAGAGCGCCTCGCCAAGGCCTCCGAACGGGTTTACGCCCGCGTGCCATTCTACAAGAAGGCCTTCGATGCAAAAGGCGTGAAACCTTCGGATATCAAGGATGTCCGGGACATCGCGAAGCTTCCCTTCACGAAGAAATCCGACCTCCGTGACAACTATCCGTTCGGGCTTTTCGCCGAGCCGCAGGAGGAGATCGTCCGCATCCACGCCTCATCCGGCACCACGGGCAAGCCCACGGTCGTCGCCTACAACCGGAACGACATCAGCCTCTGGGCCCAGGTCATGGCGCGGACCTTCACCTGCGCCGGCGCCACGAAGAAGGACGTTGTCCAGAACGCTTACGGCTACGGCCTCTTCACGGGTGGCCTGGGCGCCCACTACGGCGCTGAGGCGATCGGCGCCTCGGTCATCCCCATGTCGGGCGGAAACACCCAGAAGCAGATCATGATCATGCAGGACTTCGGCAGCACGGTGATCTGCTGCACGCCCTCCTTCGCGCTCTACCTCTACGACGTGGCCGTGGACATGAAGATCAACTTCGACACCATCAAGCTGCGCGTCGGGCTTTTCGGCGCGGAGCCCTGGACCGATGAGATGCGGCGGGAGATCGAGGAGCGCCTCCGGATCAAGGCGATCGACATCTACGGGCTCTCGGAGATCATCGGTCCCGGCGTTTCCTCGGAGTGCATCGAGGCCCAGTCCGGTCTGCACATCAACGAGGACCATTTCTACCCTGAGATCATCGATTCGGCCACCGGCGAGCAGCTGCCCTACGGGAGCGAGGGCGAGCTCGTGATCACCAGCATGTCCCGCGAGGCCATGCCCCTCATCCGGTACCGCACCGGCGACATCACGAGCCTGAACCCCGAGAAATGCGTCTGCGGACGGACCACGGTGCGCATGAAGCGTATCCGCGGACGCGCCGACGATATGCTGATCATCCGCGGCGTGAACGTGTTCCCCTCCCAGGTGGAATCGGTGCTGCTTCGCTCCAAGGAGGTCGCGCCGCACTACATCATCGAGGTGAGCCGCAAAGGCCGCATGGACGACATGAACGTTCGCGTCGAGGTCACGCAGGACGTGATGGACAAGCTGGCCGCCAAGGTGCTCACGACGGACCTCAAGGCCTTCGCCCAGGAAGAGGAGGAGCTGCTCAAGATCAAGCGGGAGATCCAGAAAAACATCAAGGACATCATCGGCGTGAACACCGACATTACGCTGGTCCCGCCGAGCTCCATTCAGCGCAGCGAGGGCAAGGCCAAGCGCGTCATCGACAATAGACCGAAGTAAAGAAACAGCCGCGGTGACATCTCCGACTGCATTATTCCGGGACTGGCGGGGACGGAGAGACACGGGGACAGAAGATAGGGTCATTCTCTTTCCTCCGCTTCTTTGCGGTCCGATCTTTCAAGGGGCAATCAGTGACAAAAGCAATCCTTTCCGGCAATGAAGCTATCGCCCGCGGGTTCCTCGAAGCGGGCGGCAAGGTCGCCGCGGCTTACCCTGGCACGCCGAGCACGGAAGTGCTTGAGGTCCTTTCCCGCGAGAAGGGCATCCACGCCGAATGGTCCACGAACGAGAAGGTGGCCCTTGAGGTAGCCATCGGCAGCTCGCTGGCCGGGGTGCGATCGATGGCCTGCATGAAGCACGTGGGCGTGAACGTTGCCGCGGACCCGCTCATGACCGTGGCCTACACCGGTGTGAACGCAGGCCTCGTGCTCATGGCCGCGGACGACCCGGGTATGTTCAGCTCGCAGAACGAGCAGGACACGCGGCACTACGCCCGCATGGCGAAGATCCCCTGCCTCGAGCCCGTGGACTCCGACGAGGCGCGGGCCTACGTGCGCGCCGCCTTCGAGCTCTCCGAATCCTTTGACACGCCCGTGATCCTGCGCACGACAACCCGCATCTCCCACTGCAAGAGCGTTGTCCGGACCGCGGAGCCTGCCGCGGTCAAGGACCGCGACCTCGCCCGGGACGTGCCGAAGTACGTCATGTTGCCGGCGAACGCCAAGAAGCGCCACCTCGTGGTCGAGGAGCGGCTCGCGAAGCTCCGCGAATATGCCGAGACCGCGGCGTTCAACGAGGTCAGGCCCGGGAAGGGCGACGTGGGCTTCATCGCCAACGGTATCGCGTACCAGTATGTCCGCGAGGCCTTCCCTGATGCGCCGGTCCTGAAGCTCGGCATGACCTACCCGATCCCGGAGAAGAAAGTCCGCGGTTTCGCGGCGTCCGTCAAGAAGCTCGCCGTGGTCGAGGAGCTCGACGGCTTCGTGGAGGAACTGCTCAAGGCTATGGGCGTTACGGTCCACTTCGGCAAGACGGCCTTTCCGCCCTGCGGAGAGCTCACCTCCCGGACCATCCGCGAGGCTGTTTCGGGATCCGCGGTTGCATGCAAGCTCCCGGTCGGCGGCCTCATCGTCCGTCCGCCCACGTTCTGCCCCGGATGCTCCCACCGCGGTCTGTACACCATCATCGCGAAGCTGAAGCTCTATGTGTCCGGCGACATCGGTTGCTATACCCTCGGCGCCTTGCCGCCGTTCTCATCCATGCACACCTGCATCTGCATGGGCGCGAGCATCTCCGGCGCCCACGGCATCTCACGTGGCCTTGCCCTCAGGGGCGTGCTCGGGCAGAAGCCCGTGGCAGTGATCGGCGACTCCACGTTCCTTCACTCCGGCATCACCGGGCTCATCGACATGGTCTACAACGGCGGTGACGCGCTTGTCGTCATCATGAACAACGATACGACAGGCATGACCGGCGGCCAGGAGCACGCAGGCACGGGACGGACCGCGTCAGGCGCCGCCGCGCCGAAGCTCGACATCGGACAGCTCTGCCAGGCCATCGGCGCGAAGCGCGTGCGCGAGATCGACGCCTACAATCTGAAGGAGCTCGAGCAGATCATGAAGGAAGAGCTCGCCGCTCCCGGCACCGCGGTGCTGATCTCGAACCAGCCCTGCGTCCTGCGCTACCGGGTGTCGAAGAAGCCCTACCGCGTCGTCAGGGAGACCTGTGTTGGCTGCAAGGCGTGCCTCAAGGCCGGGTGCATCGCGCTCTCCTTCGTTCCCGAGGGCAAGAAGGGCCATGCCGAGGTTGACGCGCTCCTGTGCAACGGCTGCGGTGTGTGCAGTCAGCTCTGCACGACGAATTCGATGGTAACGGATACATAATTGCACCATAAGGCACAGAGAAGATCAAAACCATTTCTCACGCAAAGCCGCAAAGCACGCAAAGAACACCATTGATAAAGATAAAACAGATCCTCTTACGAAAATCCATGATAAGTGACGAAGATGTCCCATGCTTCTTCATAGCCGTTCTCAGTGTAAATCAGTGCCAAGGAATTTGACTTTCGATTCGAGGTAATTCGTGAACGCATTCAATATTCTGATAGCAGGGGTCGGCGGGCAGGGCGTGCTGCTGACCAGCAAGATCATTGCCGAGGCAGCGCTGCTGCAGGGGCTGGACGTGAAACAGAGCGAGGTGCACGGCATGGCGCAGCGGGGCGGGAGCGTCCTGTCGCAGGTCCGCTTCGGGGACCAGGTGTTCTCGCCTATCGTCGCCGAAGGAGAGGCCGACCTTCTGATCGGCTTTGAGCCCCTCGAGACCGCACGGTATCTCCACTTCCTGCGCGAGGACGGGATCGTTGTCTACAATACGCGGCCCATCGGCACCATCGGCGTTTCTATCGGAAAAGAGGCCTATCCCCAGGACATCCACGACACCATTAAGAAGCACGCGTCAAAGGTCCATCCCTTCGACGCGACGAATGTCGCCGTTGAGGTCGGCGAGAAGCGCGCCGTGAACCTTGTCCTGATGGGCGCCGTGCTCCGCTTTCTTCCGCTGAAGGAGTCGGTGGTGGACGAGGCCATCACGAATTCAGTGCCGAAGAAGGTGCTGGACATCAACCGCAAGGCCTTCCTTGCCGGCAAAGCAAAGAACATCTAACCGCTCCCGCCGAACCATTTCTTGACAAAGCGTCCCCTGATGGAGTACATTTCCTTCAGCCGGCCAGGCAGCTAGC
>JAAXXJ010000453.1 GCA_013334545.1 Nitrospirota bacterium
TTGATCCCCCGTTCAAGCGTTGCTGCATGCCTGAATTCCCCTTCCGGGGTGGTCAGAACCTCCTGGCCGTTGATGAACACCCGGGCGCCGGGCTCGGTATGCCCGCTGAACTCGCAGGAATTTTGAGAGACCCTTTCCGGCGAATCGTTGACGACCAGGAGCGGAGGCGTTCGCTTCTGCTCCACGGAGAACTGCAACGGAACGGCGAAGGACCCCTCGAGGTTGCCCACCAGCGTACTTGCCCTCCAGTAGTAGGTCCCCTGCTTCAGCGATCCGTGCGTGAATTCGGTGCCGGAGATCTGCTCGTCGAGAACGACGTCCTTGAAGGCCAGGTCCCGCGCCAGCACAAAGTGGTAACGGGTCGCTCCGGGAAGCTCTTTCCAGGTGAAGACTATCCGCGGTGAAAGCATGCGATAGAGGAACCGGCCGCCGGACGCTCCGGGCGCGATGAGCTCGGGTCGGGACGGCAGGGGCTTCGTTACGGAAAGAGACTGGTCGAGCTTCACCGTTACGGCGCTGTTCTCCTCGACCCGCACCGTTTTGTTCCCGGCAGTGACGTCCGCAACACCCTGGTAGACCGCAATGATTGATGATTTGTCTTGGTTCACCGTAACCTTGAACTCGGCGTCGCTCCCGTTCTGGTGCGTATGGATAACGGCAACGGCGCGCGGCGTGATGATTTCCATCTGCCCCGGCTCCCTCCCGGACCCCGAGATCCTTCCCCGCAGATCGCCTTCCACCATGAGGATCAGGCGTTTTCTTTCGGGCGACTGCGCGTCCGGCATCTGACCTTTGATGACGACCAGTGAATTCTCGCCCATGGCCAGATAACTCTGGGCGCCGAAATCGAGATACGCAGAAGATCGTTGCAACGTCTGAACGGCATCCCGGTCATAGAGCTGCATGCCTCCCTGAGCATCGGACCAGGCGATCTCGTTGCCGCGTTTTCGTTTCACCGTATTATGGGCCGTTGTCAGCACAGCGGCGGGCTGATCCCGGCCCTGCCCGCGACGAAATTCAGGTACTGTCGTATCGGCCCGGTCGGCAGGAAGGACCGATTGTTCACGGTTCACGATCTCGCTAATGCCCGCGCCAGACGGGAACAGACCGTTCAGGAGCAGCGAGAACAGTGCAAAGAAGACCAAAACGAGCACTATCGTGATCACCGCTTCAAGAATGCGAACGGCGATGGTCTTCAGGTTCTGTGTTTTGATGGATATGATGAAACGCTTCATATGTCTCCGTGGTCCCGGACAGCACTGCGAAAAGGTTCGCGTGTTGCCAAGATGCACTTTTTTGATAGTATCCTGCAAAGGAGAGCGCAATGAACGCGCCCTGCCTTGTCATTCGGACTAAGGCATCTCCCTCGTCTAATACTTTCCTTGCAGCCTGATGAACCAGCCGCGGACTGAATACTTGTTATTCGAGAACTCATTATCGGAAAAACCGGTAAAATTATACCCCACGCCGAAGCGGATGAATTTCGACGGTTTCCACATGAGTTCCGTGAGCCAACCCGCGCGCTGGTCGTTTGCTTCGCGCTGGGCCAGGACGCGATATTCCGTCCCCAGGTCGATCACCTTCCCGAGAGCAAGATTGAACCGGGTGATGATCAGGGAAGTATGGGTCGTCACCGCTGGCATAGAGTCTGATCCCTCGGCCTTGATATTATATGCCAATTTCTCCACCCATTCCACGGAGCGGTTGAGCTGGAACGACCATTCGAGCGAGGTCACATGGGAAAGCCCGGTGGTACTTTCGGTCTGGCCCGGGCTGACCGGACGTTGATCCAGCAGCCGGGTATACCGTGCAAGGGCGTTGAATCGGTCGTTCTCCACCGGCCGGTACGCGAGTCCGATGCTCCGTTCATCGAACTTCGCCTCGATCGTATCGTGGGTGAGATCGCGGGTGAGGCTGTAGCGGTACTTGCCGATGAGCGTAAAATCGGGGTCCAGCTTCACGTCGACCTGGTTCACGGTGAGGTACTGCTCCCGCTTCAGGGCGCCGGTCTCATGGCGTATCTCATCGCGCGTGGAGAACTTCACCCCGGACGGATGAAGGACCGACAGACCGGCCGCAAGCGATGACCGGCTGGTATCTCCCGACGCTGCGTGCAGGTTGGCTTCTTCGCCCGCGAGAAGGAACGTCACTCCTTTCGTGAGGTCCCATTGTCGCTGTGCGCCGACGAGGGAAATGGTCCGGTTGCCCTGCTCCGTGTCCGATCGCTCCCACTGG
>JAAXXJ010000137.1:0-4323 GCA_013334545.1 Nitrospirota bacterium
CTGCCGCATGATTTCGGGAATGGATTGCTTGATCCCCAGGACCGGGACCGGGATGCCTCCCGACTGCAGGACGGCCTTTCCATAGTCCTGGTCGAGGATGTTCAGGGCGCGCGCGGCCCGCTCCTCGAGGTTCATGGTGATGCCGATCAATGGCTTCATGCGCACACCTCCCCGTGTTTTGAAACTATCCGCCGATGTGATGCAGAGAGCTGCGGTCCGCAAAGCTGATCGTAATCCTGATCGCGTGCTCATCCCGCTTGAAACCGCGGTCCTGCGCTCGCTCCTGGATTCACGATTCGTTGGGAGATGGTCTTTTTATAGCATATTCGGGGTGGCTTGTCAGCGTGATATTCAAATTTGAGATTTATTGCTCTCAAATTATTATGGCAGGGGAAGGGTGCGAAGGGCCGGAGAACACGGGTGGCGGGGACCATCGGCCGCTCATCCCATCAGCATCTCCATGATCGCTTTCTGGGTGTGGAGGCGGTTCTCGGCCTGGTCGAAGACGACCGACTGTGGGCCGTCGATGACCGCTGCGCTGATCTCCTCGCCGCGGTGGGCGGGAAGGCAATGCATGACAAGGGCCTTGGGGCTCGCCAGCTTCATGAGCTTCTCGTCGACCTGGAAGCCGACGAACGCCTTGACGCGCAGGCCATGCTCCTTTTCCTGGCCCATGCTGGCCCAGACGTCGGTATAGACGACATCGGCGTCCTTGACCGCCTTTTTCGGGTCATCGGTCAGGCCCAGTTCGGCGCCGGTCCGCTTGGCCACCTGCTTTGCCTCGCGCATGATCCCGGCATCAGGCGCATAGCCGGCCGGGCAGGCAAGGGAAACATGCATCCCCACCTTGACGCAGGCCTCGATGAGCGAGTGGGCCATATTGTTGCCGTCGCCGATATAACAGAACGTGAGTCCCTTGAGCGCCCCGCGGTGCTCCAGGACCGTGAACAGGTCGGCAAGCGCCTGGCAGGGATGGTGCAGGTCGGTGAGCCCGTTGATCACCGGGATCGTGGCGTGCTGTGCCAGCTCTTCCACCATCGACTGCGCGAAGGTGCGGATCATGATGCCGTCGAGGTACCGGGACAGGGTCTTTGCCGTGTCCGAGACCGGCTCGCCGCGGCCCATCTGGAGATCTGCCGGGGAGAGGAAGAGGGCCTGGCCTCCCAGCTGGTACATGCCCACCTCGAAGGAGACCCGCGTCCGCGTCGAGGATTTTTCGAAGATCATGCCGAGGGACTTGCCCTTCAGCGGATGGTGGACGATGCCGTCCTTCTGCGCCTTCTTGAGCCAGGAGGAACGTTCGAGGACCTGTTCGATCTCCTCGGTGGTGAGGTCATTTACGGTCAGCAGGTCTTTTTTCATACGGTCTCCAGGAACAAACAGTGAACACAAATGAAACGAATGGGACGAATTTCACGAACGACGGATATGGACACATCGTGTCCTAAAAGGAACAGGCGGCTTTTGCGAGCCGCCTTGAAAATATCGAGCGTTCTTTTCGCTCATCAGCGCTTCTGGAATATCCCGTCCAGCGCGTCGATGAGCTGGTCGATCTCCTCTTTGGAGATGATGAGCGGGGGCATGAACCGCAGCACGGTGTTCACGGTGCAGTTGATCAGAAAGCCCTGCTTGAGGCACTCGGTCACGATCTCCTTGCCTTCAAAGTCCAGCTCCATGCCGATGAGGAGGCCCTGTCCCCGCACATCCTTGATAAAGGGATATTTTGCCTTGAGCGACCGTAGACCGTCCATGAAATGCTTTCCCAGCGCCTCGACGTTCTGGATGATGATATTATCCTCGAGCAGCGCTTCGAGGGACGCCAGCCCCGCGGCGCAGGCCAGGGGATTGCCGCCGAAGGTGGACCCGTGCGTGCCGGGGGCGAACGCCTGGCTTGCCTTGTCCGTGGCCAGCAGCGCGCCGACGGGCATGCCCGAGCCGAGGCCCTTGGCAAGCGCCATGATATCGGGCGTTATGCCCTCGTGCTCATAGGCAAAGAGCCTGCCGGTGCGGCCCATGCCGGTCTGGATCTCGTCCAGCACGAGGAGCAGCTGGTGCTCGTCGCAGATCTTTCGGAGAGCCTTTAAATATCCCGGAGCGGGGACCTTCACGCCGCCCTCGCCCTGCACCGGTTCCACGAGGATGGCACAGGTCTTGTCGGTGACCGCGGCCTCGACGGCCTTGCTGTCGTTGAACGGCACATACCGGAAACCGGGGACCATGGGCTCGAATCCCTGATGGAACTTCTCCTGCGCGGTCGCAGACACCGCCCCGTAGGTCCGGCCGTGGAAGGAGCCGAACATGGTGATGACCTCGAACCGGTCCTTTTTAATGATTTCGCGGCTGTACCTACGGCTGAGCTTGATGGCGGCCTCGATGGCCTCGGTGCCGGAATTGCAGAAGAAAGCCTTGTCGGCAAAGGAGTTCCTGACCAGTTCCTTCCCGAGGGCGACCTGCGCCTCGATGTGGAAATGGTTCGAGACGTGCATGAGCCGCTGCGCCTGCTTCTGGAGCGCCACGACGACCCTGGGATGGCAATGGCCGAGGTTGTTCACCGCAACGCCGGCGACGAAGTCGAGGTACTCCCGTCCGTCGGAGTCGTACACCGTCGTGCCGCGGCCCTTCACGAGCACCAGGGGCTGGCGGCTGTAGGTGTTCATGAGGAAGGACTGTGCGTCCTTAATGATGTCGCTGGTGATCATTGAGGCGTTAAATTATCATAAACCATCTGGAAAATCAAATGGAAATTGGCCGGGGCCGTTGTATCCCGGTCGTGGTCATGGTATCATACGCACTCATACCGTGCGACAGGGGGTGGCGATGGCGCGCTTGATGAAGGGAACGGAGCTTGCTGCGAAGATCATCGGGGCTGTCAAGGAAGAAACGGACCGGCTCGCGAAACACGGCATCAGGGCCGGGCTCGCGCTGGTGCTCGCGGGCGAGGACAAGTCCTCGTCACTCTACTGCCAGGCGACGAAGGCCGCCGCGGTCCGGGCCGGGATCGACATCTATAATCACACCCTGCCGTCGTCGGTGTCGCTGAACGAGATCCTGAACCTGGTCAAGAACCTGAACAGCGACGAACGGGTCAATGGCATCCTCATCTTCCTGCCGCTGCCCCGCCACATCGACACGCGCAAGGTCATGAACGCCATCGCACCGGAAAAGGACGTGGACGGCCAGGGCTCCATCTCCGTGGGCCGTCTCTCGGCGGACGAGTCAACGACCCAGCTCTTCGAGCCGGGATTCACGCTTGCGGCAAGGTCGACCTTCCTGCCCTGCACGCCCTACGGCGTCATGCGGCTCCTCGAGCATTACGGCATCGACCCCAGGGGGAAGAAGGCCGTGGTCGTAGGCAAGAGCCTCGCGGTCGGCAAGCCGCTCGCCATGATGCTGCTGGTCAAGGAGGCGACGGTCACGGTCTGCCACCGGGAAACGAAGGACCTGGCTGCGGAGACGCGCCAGGCAGAAATCATCTGCACGGCCACGGGCAGGGCGGGGCTCATCACCGGCGACATGGTGAGGGAGGGGAGCGTGGTGGTGGACATCGGCATCAATGTCCTGCCGGACGGCCGCACCGTCGGCGACGTGGACTTCGACAGCGCATCAAAGAAGGCGTCGCTCATCACCCCGGTGCCCGGAGGCGTGGGGCCCGTGACCATTGCAATCGTGCTGAAGAACACGGTGATCTCGGCCAAGCGGATGGTCGGGATGGAATGATCGCTTTCCGGAGCATGCCTCGATGCCTGAGTCCATAACGTCAAAGTTCCTGCGCTGGGGCTTCAACCTCTTCCCCGCCTACTGCTCTACAGGCGCGCGTATAACCTATATCTCCCATGACTTCCGTGAGGTCGTTGTCAGGCTGCCGCTGTCCTGGCAGACCAGGAACGTCGTGGGCACCATCTTCGGCGGCAGCATGTACGCAGCGGTGGACCCGGTCTACATGCTCATGCTGATCAAGAACCTGGGGCCCGACTACGTGGTATGGGACCGGTCGGCGTGCATCGACTTCAAGAAGCCGGGGCGGACGGCCCTCTTCGCACGGTTCCGGATCGACGGGGCAGAGCTCGACACGATCAGGCGGGAACTGGAACACACCCGGCATGTCGACCGGGTCTATCATGTGGACCTGGTGGACGAGCAGGGGACAGTGCACGCGTCGGTCGAGAAGGTCGTGTATGTGAGAAAGAAAGTACCGGCGCACGGGAAAAAGGGCAACGCATGAGGGAAAAACCTTCGAAAAAGCAGGCGCATCTTTTCCTGGTCAGCGCCGCGGTCCTTCTGGTCGGTCTGGGGATTGCCGCGGCGATCTATCCTGCTGCTGAC
>JAAXXJ010000137.1:4333-7614 GCA_013334545.1 Nitrospirota bacterium
GACAGGGAGGCGGACTATGAAGTGGCGGGCAAGCTCATCTATCCTGCCATGAACGAGCGCTCCAAGAAATACCAGCATGACCTGGAGCTGTACGGCGGAAAGGCAGCTGTGGTGGCCGATGATTTCAACCGATGGTTCGACGGGTTATGTCGAGGCCGCTCGCTTGCGGTTACCATAGCCTGTATTTCGGTTTTCCGGTCCTTCAGCGTCTTCGCGGCGGCCAGGAATGCTCATTCTGACGGGAACGCCGATGCGGGACAAGATGAACAGACATGAAAGACTGGGATGACGTTGTTGTCCAGATTTTAATAAGCAAAGAAACAGGAGCGCAACATAAGGAACAACAGGATGCTCTTCAAGGAGGGCCTCAACGTGATCGGAAGGATAAAGGACAGGCTGTCCAGGATCAGGACGAATCTTACACGGCTTGATGATCAGCCGATAAGCAAGGCCGCGCTGGTCGTCATTCTTTTCCTCGATATCTTCATCCTCACCTCGGTCTTCAATGGCCTGGATGAACATACCCGGCAGCTTCCGGCCCCTGATGACTCCATTCCCTATTTCTGCAGGGACATCGTCATCAACAGGGATTGGACTCCCACGAACCGTATCGACAACCTCTCCGGCATCATTATCTCGTACAGCAACAGCTATTATCGGATAGAAGAGAAAAAGAAGAATCGCCATCCGGTCTGCGCGCCTTTTCTCGATCTCGTTGACCAGATCAAGGATGACAAGGAACTGGCTGCCGTCTTTGAGGAACGCAGCAAGTTCGACCGCGAATCAAAGGACCTGCAGCGGAAGATCGGCGATCTGAAAGGGGCCTACGATACGTCGCTCCTGGAGACCATCGCCAGGCAGAAGGAAGGGCAGGCCAATGTCGATCAGATCAAGAAGGACCTGCAGGAAAAGACAAACACCCTGAACACGTTACGCGGCCAGATCGATGCCCTGGAGCTGAAGATCAACGGGAATGGGAAGGTCAGGCTGCTCTGGGAAAAACTGCAGGGCCTGCAGCAGACAGACCGGGAAAGACTGAGAGCGGACCTCAGAAGCATCTACTTCTGGTTCCCGATCAAACGACTGGGAATGCAGATGCTATTCCTGCTGCCGCTCTTCGCGATCTTCTATGCCTGGAACGATGCAAGCATCAGGAAGAGCCGCGGCATCCAGGCGCTGATCTCCACGCACCTTATGGTCGTTTCGTTCATCCCCATCTTCTTCAAGATCATCGAGACCGTCTACGATATCATCCCGAAGAAGCTGCTGAAGAAGCTCATCGAATTGCTGGAGTCGCTCAAGCTCGTCGCCATATGGTACTATTTCGTCATCGCACTCGCAGTCGCTGCGGCCTTGTTCATCATCTATATCTTTCAGAAAAAGCTCTTTTCGCGGGAAAAGCTGATGGAGCGGCGGATCGCAAAGGGCCAGTGCCAGCAGTGCGGAAAGCAGCTGCCTCCCGGATCGCAGGCCTGCCCCTTCTGCGGGTTTGCGCAGTTCAAGGCATGCAGCAGCTGCGATAGACCAACGCTGGTATCCGGCAAGTACTGCAGGGAGTGCGGAAAGGCCCAGTAACCAGGAATGAAAAAACCGCAAGAACAACAGAATGCTCTCGCGGGTCCTCATCACGCAGAATGTCAGCTCGTGGCAAGGCACATCCGGGCGCGAGCACATTCCCCGTAGCTTGCTCGAGGGAGCTTCACGATCAGCACATGACGTTTATAGGGCAGGCAGAATACGGTATGGCATCTCACTCAATACCTCTCCCCACCACGAATCCACGGCTCAATGAAGGCTGTGAATATCGCGAACAGCTCGGTCCTGATGCCAACGGCCGCACGCTCATAGACTACCTCAGCCGGCGCTATGACCACTCATCATCAGCAGAGTGGGCGATGCGCATTGCATCAGGCCACGTGCTGATCGATGATAGGCCTGCGTATGCCGACGACGTACTTCGCAGAGGATGCGAACTCGTATGGCAGCGGCAGCCGTGGATCGAGCCGGATGCGCCGAGGTCATTCGGCCTTCTCTATGAAGATGATGACCTGATCGCCGTGAACAAGCCAGCAGGGCTGCCTACGCTTCCTGGCGCCAATTTCCTGCAGTCGACCCTCCTGTATCTCGTGCGGACCCATGCGCCCGACGCTGCACCTCTCCATCGATTGGGCCGATGGACATCAGGCATAGTATTGTGCGCAAAGAACCAACTTGCTCGGACTGAATTGATGCACCAGTGGTCGGCACAAAAGGTCGGCAAACGCTACCGCGCGCTTGCAAGCGGGTGCCCCGCTTGGAACGAGATAGCGATCTCAACGCCTATCGGCCCGGTGCCGCACGCTTTGCTCGGATCGGTCCATGCCGCCACTCCAAAAGGGAAGCCCTCCCTGTCTTACGTGACCGTCATCGAACGCCGCGAAGATTCCTTTCTGTGCGATGTTCGTATTGCGACAGGACGTCCTCACCAGATCCGGATCCACCTTGCATCATCGGGACACCCTCTGGTCGGTGATCCTCTGTATGGCGCGGGCGGTCTGCCCTTGCTTGATACGCGCGCCTTGCCGGGCGACCCTGGCTATCATCTGCATGCGGCAGAACTGGGCTTTCATCATCCCAGCACCAGCCACGAGGTTGTCATTGAGTGTGAACCGCCTTCGTTATTAATGCTTTCAACAGGTACGCACTGACAGCCGGTAGGCTGAGCATCTCTTCCGTGCCCAACAAACAATTTGACGAAGATTGTGGGCTTCACTATGCTCAGCCCAATCGACAAGCTGCGGGATGCACGGATGCATCACCATAGCAGACAGGAATACATCACGATGGAAAAGCGACAATATAAAAGGGTCAGGCTGGATATGGTGGAATTGGGCGGTACCATGATGATTATCGACCCTGTGGAGATCGTGAATATCAGCTTCGGGGGGGCATTAATTAGAACTGCCTATCAACTGAAGGTCGGCAGAGATTATTTGATGACCTTGGTGGCCGACGGCAGCCGCACGGAACTTCGCTGCAATGCGGTCCATTCCGGACGAACAGCGCATGAAGAAAAAACAGGGACGAAGGCTGCCGCGTATTCATCGGGAATCAAGTTCAAGAACGGTCAGGACGATCTGATCGCAAATTTTCTGAAATCCCTTGCATCGAAGAACGTACTTCAGGAGACCGCGGCGCCTGACCAGAGGCTTTCTGTCAGGTTCCGCATAACCCTTCCCTTGGACATTGCTCTCAGCAATCCCGCCCGATTCAACGTGAAGACCATCAGTTTAAGCGGCATG
>JAAXXJ010000454.1 GCA_013334545.1 Nitrospirota bacterium
CCGGTCCATGAAGCCCTGGGCTTCCTTCCCGAGCGGCGTGCCGGCCTTTACCGCGCCGCGCAGGATGTCGCCGGTCGAGATCTGGACCGACCCGTCATGGGCCGTCAACAGCTTGGCGACCGTGCCCTTGCCCGCGCCCGGCGCGCCCAACAGAATGATGCGCATGGATGAAACCTCCTGAGATCGTGAAATAGGTGTTTCGGGGTGGCATTATGGTATGGATCGGTGGAAAAATCAAGAAGATTTTCGCCCGTTCAGGCCGGTGCTCGCATGCTCTCCCGCCCCGGACAGGGAGGTGATGGTCACGCGAGCCCTATCGCTTCCGCTTCGGCAAAGCTTCCATACGGGAGGGTAATGGACACCGTCGTGCCGACGCCGACGGTGCTTTCGATCGCGATGTCCCCCCCGTGGTCGCGCATGATCTTCCGGCAAATGGCGAGGCCCAGCCCGGTCCCCTTGGGCTTCGTCGTGTAAAACGGGTCGAAGACGTGCTCAAGGTTGTCCTGGGGAATACCCGAGCCGTTGTCCGTCACCCGGAATATGAGAAACTTGTCCGCCAGCAGCATCGTGATGCTGATCGACCCGCCATCCGGCGTTGCCTCTATGGCGTTCCGCAAGAGGTTCTGGAACACCTGGCGTACCTGGGAGGGATCGAAGTACGCAATGGGGTGCCTGACGGCATAGTCGCCGGTCACCTTGATGCCTCGCTCTCGGAGCTCTTCCCGATGCTGGTCCAGCACCTCTTCCCAGAGGACCCGCAGGTCCGTGTCTTCCCGCAGAAGCTTCATGGGCCTGCCGTAGACCAGCAGTTCCTCGACCAGCTGGTTCAGCCGCTTCGTTTCAGCGAGGAGCGCACGACATAATTCCTGCTGGGCCGGGTCCTTGAGCTCCCGCTCGAAGATCTGTCCGATGGCGCTGATCCCGAACAGCGGGTTCCGTATCTCGTGGGCCACACTGGCCACGACCCGGCCGATGGCCGCGAACCATTCCCTGTCCAGATGCTCCGCCTGGAGCGCTTTCAGCTCCGTGAGGTCCTGGAACACGACGATGCGACATTCCCGATCCCCGCCGCCGGCAGCATATGGGGAGCTCGTGAAGCCGATGGGAATAGAATTGCCTCCCGGCATCTGCACGACGATCTCCTCGCGCGCCCCTGCCCGTGCATGCAGGAAGGCCTGCGTCTCCGGAACGATCTCGGTCAGATGGCTGCCCACGAGGTCCTCTTTGACGCGCCGCAGAATCTGGACGCCCTGCCGGTTCATAAGCTTCACATGGCCGTCACGGGTCAGCAGTGCCACACCGCTCGATATGCTCGCCAGGATCCCCTGCATGAGCCGGACATTCTCATTCAGCTCGGTGGACCGTGTCCTGACCGTGTTCTCAAGGCCATCCAGGGTCTCCTTCAGGCGTGATGCCATCTCGTTGAACGATCGGGCCAGATCGGCGAACTCATCCCGTCCTTCCACAGGGATCTGATGTCCCAGGTTCCCCTTCTGAATGATCTCCGCCCCCTGATGCAGGCTCCAGAGCGGCAGCAGCACCAGCCTCCGTATTGCGGCGTATATGGCACACCCCATCACGATGAGCATGCCGGAAAAGAGCCAGAGGAGCCGGGCCGCGATGCTGGTCTGGATCATCGTGAAAATGCTGAACACGATAACAAGGATGCCGAGGAGGAGAAGGAGGAATTTGGCGTGAATGCGCAGGGGGACCATATGACTTTCCATACTATACCACAGGCGGGAACGGGTCAACGGGAAAAGCACCGAGCGACGACGGTCCCGGCAGCGTGATCAGACACGGATGGGAAGGACGACGAGAGGAATCCCCTGGCTGTAGAACCGGCGTTGGACCGCGAAGATCGTGTAGTTGTGGAAGACGTTCGAGAAGATGTTCGCCTTCGGGAAGACGAGCTGGCCGCCGAAGAGGATGGCGTTCGGGAAGCGCTCCAGGACCTCGGGCATGATGTGCTCCACCTCGTCCGCCACGTCGGTCCCGAAGGAAGAATAGGCGGCCGCGTAATACCCGTGGCAGCGCATGTAGTGGACGTATCGGTCGAGCTCCTGTTTCACCTGCTCCTTCATGCGGGCGACCTCCTCCGCTCCCTTGAAGTTACCGGCATCCACAACGCCCACCTGGATGAACACGAAGTTCTTGAAGGTCCCGCCGAACAGCCGGATCACGCTGAACAGCGTGTGCAGGCCCAGGCCGTTGAACCCGTTCACGAG
>JAAXXJ010000138.1 GCA_013334545.1 Nitrospirota bacterium
TAGGTGGCGAGCGAAAATAGGCCAAAGCATATTTGAGATACTTGGGACCTTGTTGTTTACGTTGCATGACCGACCGGTCCTCCTGCTGTTCGTTTGCCCCCCGCTTTTCGGCAATTGGCAAAACCCTCACCCATTAACATTCACGCTCCCTGCAGCAAACTGTAGGGAGCCTTCGGTCCTCAGGCCGGCAGGTTACGGGTCAGAGAGGCCGTTGTGTCCGATCCGGACAGGATCATCGTCCCGAATGAACAGTGATCACCGGGACCGTCGCATGCATGATCGTTTCCCGGGCGGTGCTTCCTAGAAAAGCATTGAGGAATGCATTCCTTCCGTGGGTGCCCATGACCACGAACGCGTAACCGCTCCCGCTTTCCTGGTACACCGCGCACAGGGACGTCAGCGCCTTCTCTTCGACCTTGTATCCGCATGCCACACCCTGCTTCTGAAAGAAGCCGGCCTTGCGTTTCATGGCTTCGAGGGCATCATCCCGGGACCTGTCAATGACCGTCTCGAGATCGTAGGCGGCCATTCCGGCGTATGCCGTGTTGACGATGATGGCATTGATGCTGTCCCATAGACAATGGAACAATGTGATCCTCGCTCCCATGCGTTTCGCTAGAGAGAGCGCATACCGCTCGGCCGCTCTGCTGTTCTTCCCGAGGTCGGTCGGCACGAGCAGCTTCAGCGGCTTCTGACCGGACATGTCCCGGTACAGCTCCTGCGCTATCGGTCCGATCACCAGCACCGGTCGTTTGGAGTAGCGGACCACCTCTTCGGCAACGCTTCCGATGAGCAGGCGTTTCATCCCCTTCCGGCCCTGTGTCCCCACGACAACAAGCTCCGGCGATGATCGGGAACGCATGGCCTTCAGGATCTGTTCTGCCGGAGAGCCGCTTTTCAAGGAACAGGTGACCGGGACGGAGAATTGCCCGGCCGCTTCCTTGAGCTGTTCCTCATGTTTCGCATGCCATGCCGAGAACCGGAATGAGCCGAGCTTTCCAGCGGGATAGGTCTTAGCGTCCTCCACGTAGACAAGATCGATGCCGGTCTTGAGCCGCTGGGCCAGGAAGGAGGCAGCGTTCCGTATGGCTCGCGACCGTCTTCTGCCGGAGTCGGTCTGGTTCTCGATATCATCAGCAACGAGGATCGAACGGTTTGGCATCTCCATTCCTCCCTACCGGGTATCGCCTTCCCTCTGCGCCAGGGAGCACGCAGGATAATTATATTTAACAACCGATCGGTTCCGGTGTCAATGACGTCGCCGAAGATACACACGACGATTCTCAATGTTGTCGAATGCTACGATAGTAAGTATTGGTTCATCTTTCTTCAATTATAACCGACATTCCCGGTTATTACGTGGGTATATGACAAGATACTCAGGAAGGAGCACGAACAGGGGGCTTATAGGATGTCCCCGAGTTCTCCAAGGTTAACACCTCCTGGCGAGGTGGAAGCCCTGGTTACTGTACCTGTGGACCGGATGGCCGAAAAAGCGGATGCTTGCGCGGATGTCCTTCGATAATCATATTCTGGATCTTATGTTCCTCAGAGATAGGTTCATGCGGGCCTATTGCCGTAGTCTCGATCTGCTTTTACCGAGACCCCTGGAAGTGTTTCTGAAATACCTTTCGAAAATGGAATCCGTAGATCGAGAGGGTGATGGCCTGCGTAAAGAGGCGGGGTCGGGTAAACAGCGTCCAGAACAGGAGTCTCCAATAATGGAAACGCTCCTTGCCAACGATTCCGAGGACAATGATAGACCGGAAGAACGCGGTGAGGTAGTTGGGCCGAAACCGGAAGGGCATCTTCTTTTTGTCAGGGGGGATATATTCCCTCAGGAACGTCCTGACCCTTGCATAGTAGTGTGTGGGTGAATAGAGGGTTTTGAGTATCTTTTTGTAGCCGTTGATCAGCAGGTCATAGTCCATCTTGGGGATGAAATTCGTTGCGAAATCCGTATTGTTCCCCGAGGTCTCATCCAGCAGCCGATGCTCCTTCTTGAGCCTTTGGTAGAGACGTGTGCGGGGCAGCGCAATAAGGATGCCGACCATCGCCGTGACAATACCGCTCGCCTGGATGAACCTGATCTGGGCATCGAAGATCGTGACCGGGTCATGGTCAAAACCGACAATGAAGCCGCCCTGCACTTCAAGCCCGGCCCTCTGGATCTTCCTGATGCTGGCAAGAAGATCGCGGTTCCTGTTCTGAATTTTGCTGCATTCCGCAAGGCTCTGCTCATGGGGGCTCTCTATGCCGATGAAGACCACATCGAATCCGGCGCTGACCATCATTTCCATAAGGTCCTCATGATCGGACAATTCTATGGATGCCTGCGTATTAAAGGAGAATGGATATTCCTTCCTCTCCATCCATTCGACGATGGCAGGGAGGACCTCCTCCTTCAGTTTTTTCTTGTTCCCGATAAAATTGTCGTCAACAAAGAAGACCTGGCCCCTGAAACCGGACGCGTACACGCTCTCGAGCTCACGGATGATCTGGCCCCGTTCTTTTGTGCGCGGTGTGCGGCCGCACAGCAGAGTGATGTCGCAAAACTCACAGTTAAAGGGACAGCCCCGGGAATACTGGATATTGATCGAGGCGTAGCGATTCATGTTGACAAGCCTCCACAGGGGTATCGGTGCCTGCCGTATGTCGGCCCACTCATCGGTGGTATAGATATGGCCGGCAATACCATTGCGGAGATCTTCAAGGAAGCGGGGCAGAGTGATCTCGGCCTCGTTCAGCACCAGATGATCCACGTCCCTATAGGCATCATAGTCGGTCGTAAAAAGCGGACCACCGGCCACGATCCTGACACCGGCAGCCTTGCATCTCGCGAGCACTTCTTTCACCGAACCCTTCTGGACGGACATTGCGCTCACGAAGACGAGATCAGCCTGCCGCAGATGATCGTCACGCAGGCTTTCCACGTTCATGTCGACCAACCGCTTTTCCCATGCTTCGGGAAGCATGGCTGCAATGGTCAACAAGCCGAGAGGCGGGCTGCTCGCCTTTCTGTGAATGAATTTCAGGGCGTGCCTGAAACTCCAGAAGGTATCCGGGAATTCAGGATAAATGAGGAGTGCTTTCATAGAATGCTCCTTGATCCTTTCTCGTTCCCTTCCCCGCAATGGAGAGCGGCTGATCAGACTCGAAACGCACCGTGGGAGGTTGTTTCCTCCGTTGCGTTTTCTCGCTGATACAACAGCGACTCCAGAAGTCTAAAGGGCGTCTCAAGGGGGTGCCCTTTACACGATTATCATGTTTTGCGATTTGACATTCGCCGTTCGCCCCGCACGATCCTTGCAGCTACTGTTCGGAAAAAGTATATTCCGTCTATGCAGGTTCGTCAATAACCTCGGGCAGATAGTTTATGACGGATAGCGCTGTTCGGGAAAACCGCAAAGTGAAAGTACCCGAACGAGCAAAGCCGCTGCCGGTCCTCTTAAACAGCTCGGGCCGCCTCATGCGAGGCGGCCCGAAGTGCATTCGTGATTTTGTGATATTCTGGATCCCGGGACATTTGCCGGGATGACGGTCGACAATAATCTTCTACTCCGCCTTCTCCCTGCTCTTCGGCCGCTTGTTCGACTCCAGGACCTTCTTCCGAAGCCGGATGGACTGCGGCGTCACTTCCACGAGCTCGTCTTCCTTGATGAACTCTAGCGACTGCTCAAGCGACAGTTGGCGGTGGGGGACGAGCCGAAGTGCTTCATCGGCACCGGAAGCGCGCATGTTCGTGAGCTTCTTTTCCTTGATCACGTTCACATCCATATCGTTCTCGCGCGAGTTCTCGCCCACGATCATTCCCTCGTAGACCGCAGTGCTCTCGTTGATGAAGAGCTCGCCCCGAGGCTGGATGTGGTAGAGCGCGTAGGTCGTGGTCTTGCCCGCACGGTCAGCCACCAGCGCGCCGGTGCTCCGCTTCGCGATAGGGCCTTGCCACGGCTCGTAGCCGTCGAAGATGTGGTTCAGGAGGCCGGTGCCGCGCGTGTCGGTCAGGAACTCGGACCGGAAGCCGATGAGCCCCCGTGCCGGGATGCGGAACTCGAGGCGGACACGGCCGTGGCCGTTGTTCGCCATCTTGGTCATGCGGCCTTTTCGGGAGCCGAGCTTCTGGGTCACGACACCGATGAACTCCTCAGGGCAGTCGATGACCAGGTTCTCCATGGGCTCGTGGGTTTTCCCGTCAACGGTCTTCGTGACCGTCTCGGGCTGGGCGACCGAGAGCTCATAGCCCTCGCGCCGCATCATCTCGATCAGGATCGCGAGCTGCAGCTCGCCCCGGCCCAGGACCTTGAAGGTGTCGGTTGATTCTCCCGCCTCCACCTTGATGGCAACGTTGTACAGCAGCTCCTTCTCAAGCCGCTCCTTCAGGTGGCGGGAAGTAACGTACTTGCCTTCCTTACCCGCGAAGGGTGAGTTGTTGATCGAGAAGAGCATGGAGATTGTGGGCTCGTCCACGGCGATGCGCGGCATGGGTTTTGGGTCATCAGGGTTGGTGATCGTATCGCCGATGTTCACGCCCTCGATGCCGGCGAGGGCAACGATGTCGCCCACCGTGGCTGTTTCCGTGTCCACGCGCTTCAGGCCCTGGAATTCAAAGAGCGACGTGACCTTGGTCTTTACCATCTTGCCGCCCTGCTGCACCACGCCGATGGGATCGGTGATCCTCACCGTGCCGGCGAAGATCTTGCCGATGGCCAGGCGCCCAACGTAGTCGTTGTAATCGATGTTCATGACCAGGAGCTGGAGCGGCGCGGTCTCGTCGCCCTCTGCCGGCGGGACCGTTTTCACGATGAGATCGAAGAGCGGCTGGAGGTCCCTGCCCTCGTCCTCGATCTTGAGCTTGGCGATGCCGTCGCGGGCGTTGGTGAAGACGATGGGGAACTCGAGCTGCTCGTCCGTTGCGTCGAGGTCAATGAAGAGATCGTAGACCTCGTTCACCACCTCGCTGATGCGCGCGTCGGGCCGGTCGATCTTGTTGATCACAAGGATCGGCGGAAGGCCGAGCTCCAGCGCCTTCTTCAGCACGAAGCGCGTCTGCGGCAGCGGCCCTTCCGAGGCGTCAACGAGCAGCAGCACGCCGTCCACCATCTTGAGCGTACGCTCCACCTCGCCGCCGAAGTCGGCGTGGCCGGGGGTGTCAACAATATTGATCTTCACGTCGCCGTACTGCACCGAGGTGTTCTTGGCCATGATCGTGATGCCGCGCTCGCGCTCCAGGTCGATGTTGTCCATGACCCGCTCCTGTACGCGTTCGTTGTCGCGAAAGGTGCCGCTCTGGCGCAGCAGCGTGTCCACGAGCGTGGTCTTGCCATGGTCGACATGGGCGATGATAGCGATGTTGCGGAGGTCGGTTCGTTTCAGCATGTTCGTTTCCTTTTTTGTACCGCGAAAATCAGGCCGGAGGGGAAGAACTTCCTGGCGACGGGGGTTTTCGTGGATCGAAGTGGGATCTTTGCGAAGCTGGGTTTTATACCATGCGGAGGAGCGGAAAGTCAATGAAATTGTGGAAAAACAGGCTGTGCCGTTTCTCCGGCACGACAGTCATCTGCCGGGGCCGCAGCCGCTGAACAGGCCCTGCCTCGTTATGCGCGAGAGGATCTGCATGCTTGCGTCCGGGTGATCCCGACCGGGCTATTGGTCGTGGTGATGATGGTGCTCCCCGTCCACCGGCTGCAGCTTGCCGAAGGCCTTCAGCACCACCTCGGACAGCGCGGGGTGGATGTGCATCCCCTTTGCAACGGACCACACGTTCCCGTCGGCGGCCATGGCGTTCACGACCTCCTGGATGAGGATGGACGCGTGGGGACCGATGATGTGGTAGCCCAGGACCTTCCCGGTCTTCCGGTGCACGACCGCCTTGGCGAAGCCCTCCTCTTCCCGCATGGCCTCGCCCCTCGCCACATCGGTGTACATGGCCTTACCCACCAGCACCTCCTGTTTGCCGATCAGCTTCACCGCTTCGGCCTCACCGAGGCCCACCGAGGCGATCTCGGGCCAGGAGAAGACCGCGTGGGGCACCGTGAGGTAGTTCATGCGCGATTTCTTGCCGTGGACCGCGTTGTGCCAGACCAGCTCGGCCTCATGGTTCGCCGCATGCCGGAACATCTTTTTGCCGATGACATCGCCGAAGGCCCAAACACCCTTGGCCGAGGTCTCGAAGAACTCGTCCACGACGATGTAGCCCTTTTCGTCCGTTCTGACGCCCGTGTTTACGACCATGAGGTTGTCGGTGTTCGGCTTCCTGCCCGCAGCGACCAGGAGATGGCTTGCCGTGAATTCCCGCTGTTTGCCGCTGCCCCGCTCCTGTGCCGTGACCGTGACGACCGGGCCGGTCTGTTTGACCTCGATGGCCTCCGTGTCGATGTGCACCTGCATGCGCCGGCCGAGCGAACGCCTGAGCAGCTCCGACACCTCGGGCTCCTCTTCGGGCACGAGCCGCTTGTTCCGCTGGACGACCATCACCCGGGTGCCCATAGCCTCGAAGAAGTGAGCGAACTCCGCGGCGATGTATCCCCCGCCGATGATGACCAAGCTTTCGGGCAGCGCAGTCAGCCGCAGGGCGCTCTCGTTCGTGAGGTACTCGACGCTCTCGATGCCCTTGACAGCGGGCACCAGCGGCCGGGCGCCGGCTGCGATGAAGACGGCCTTTCCCTTCACCTTCTTTCCGTTCACCTCCAGCGTGCGTTCGTCCGTGAACTGCGCCTCGCCTCCGTAGTAGTCAAGGTCCTCGGCGCCTTCCAGCGCCGCCTTGATCCGGTCCCGGCTCTTCCCCACATGGGAGCGCATCCGCTCCATTATGGCGGGAAAATCCACTGCCCTGATCTCCGCGGTGATGCCGAGCTTCCTCGCCTCGCGGACCTCCATCACCCGGTCAGCCGGGACCACGATCATCTTGGTCGGGATGCAGCCCGTGTTCAGGCACGTTCCGCCAGATGGCCCCTTGTCCACGATCGCTACGGTCTTGTTGTGCGACAGCGCATCCTCGATGAGGTTCGCACCGGCACCGGAGCCGATGATCACGACGTCGTATTCTTTCATTGACCCACCTCTTGCGTTATTGTAGCAGTTTTATGGGGAGAGTCAACGGAGCAGCAGACGACCTTGACTTATCCTAGGAATCCCGCTATAAACGAGGAGACCCATGCACGACCAGATAACAAAATACACGCAGAAGCTCCTCCGCGACCGCACGGCTGCCCCGGACAGCATCCGCTTTTACCGCCTCGATGATGTCGTGTCCACGAACAGGCAAGACGATTGGCTGCCGATGTTCACCGAGGTGTTTCAAGGGCTTGATATCACGGCATTGCTGTTCGCCAGGCTGACATTGCCCTTTGCCGACCTGCTCGTGGAGCGGGCGGAGTCCGGAACGGACCGGCTCGTGCCCAAGGACAGCGAGACCAAGGTCTTCCTGCATGACATCCCGTTCATCCGGAAAAAGGAATGGGAAGGCGCATCAAAGACCGACCTGACAAAAATGATCGTCCGCTGTCTGAAAGAGCGCAAGGCCGCGATCATCCAGGGCCTGGGCATCGTCTCGACCGGCGGGGTGACCGTTGAGCAGTCCTACATCGCTTTCT
>JAAXXJ010000455.1 GCA_013334545.1 Nitrospirota bacterium
CCGCGAGATCGTGCGCGACCTCATCCCCCGACTGCTTGCGCACGGCGCCGAAGGCATCATCGAGTACCCATTAAACAAAGTAGTCTAAAATCTGTTTCAGTCTCTGAAACAGATTTTAATTAATTTTTCCAGAGGAAAAATTACATGGTTTCAAAAAGAACCCAGGAACTGACATCCTTCATCGTCATGGACGTGCTCGAGAAGGCCAAGGAGATGGAGCGCCGAGGCGTCCATGTCATCCACCTCGAGGTGGGAGAGCCGGATTTCGATGCGCCCACCTGCGTGAAGGCCGCGGCCTGCCGGGCGTTGGAGGAGGGCCACACCCACTACACCCACAGCATGGGCAATTTCGAGCTGCGGGAAGCCATCGCCCACTACTACCGGGGAACCTACGGCGTCAGCGTCGAACCGGACCAGATCATCGTGACCTCAGGGTCCTCACCGGCCATCCTGCTGGTGTTCTCCGCGCTGCTCGATCCGGGCGACGAGGTCATCATCTCCGACCCGCACTACGCCTGCTACCCCAACTTCATCAAGTTCGTGCAGGGGGTGCCGGTTTCCGTTCCGGTCTTAGAGGAAGACGGCTTCCAGTTCCGGCCCGAGGCCATCCGTGAGAAAATCACCGCCCGCACCAAGGCGATCTTCATCAATTCGCCCTCCAACCCCACCGGGAACCTGCTTTCGGCCGAACGCATGCAGGAGATCGCCGAAATGGCCGCAGGGCCCGACGCTCCGATGATCGTCTCCGACGAGATTTATCACGGCCTGGTCTATGAGGGCAAAGACCACAGCATCCTGGAATTCACCGACCGGGCCTTCGTGCTCAACGGGTTTTCCAAGCTCTTCGCCATGACCGGTCTGAGACTGGGTTATGTCATTGCTCCGCCTGCGCTCATCCGGCCCATGCAGAAGCTGCAGCAGAATTTCTTCATCTCCGCCAACTCCATGGTGCAGCGGGCCGCCATCGCTGCTCTGCAGTGCGCCGGCGACGATGTCGCGCGCATGAAGTCGGTCTACGACGAACGCCGCAAGTTCATGATCCGCCGGCTCAAGGAAATCGGGTTGGGCATCACCGTGGAGCCGACGGGCGCTTTCTACGTGTTCGCCAACGCCAAGCATGTCTCCAGCGACTCCTACAAGCTGGCCTTCGACATCCTCGAGAAGGCCCATGTGGGTGTCACCCCCGGCATCGATTTCGGCCAAAACGGCGAAGGCTACCTGCGGTTCTCCTACGCGAATTCCATGGAGAACATCGCCGAAGCCATGAACCGGCTTGAGCACTATTTCCGCACGCGGCGCTGACCGGAAGCAGCCTCACCATCGCATGTGGCTCCCGATGGCTGCGCGGCAGACCTCTTGGAAAAACTCACGTGAAAGCGCTCAGAGCCGAAAACTGAGCGGATAATGTCCTTTCTTGTGCGCCTTGAGCTGTATACCTTTGTGCGTTAGAGCGTTGACTTTTGCTCCTCCGCGTGGAACAACGCACCAACCAACCAAACATTCGCTATGTGACATGCTCATAAAATCGGCAGAGTTCGTCATCAGTGCCGTCCGGCCGCAGCAATACCCGGCAGAGGAGCTGCCGGAGTTCGCCTTTGCCGGACGATCCAACGTGGGCAAGTCCAGCCTGATCAACACCCTGGTGAGCCGCAGGAAACTGGTCCAGACCAGCTCCACGCCCGGAAAGACCCGATTGATCAACTTTTTTCGAGTGAACGACGCGCTCATGTTCGTCGACCTTCCGGGCTACGGCTATGCGCGAGTGTCCGAAGAGGAACGCCTCAAATGGCGGCCCATGATCGAAAAATACCTCTCCAGCCGGGAAAATTTGAAAGCGGTCGTCCTCATCCTGGACATTCGGCGCACGCCCAACGAGGAAGATGCCCAACTTCTGAACTGGCTGGCCCGCCGCGAGATCGCTGCGGTCTTGGTCGTCACCAAGACCGACAAGCTGTCGAAAACCTCCCAAGCCAAGCAACTGAAGATCATCGCCGGCGCGCTGGAGACCGACCCCGAGGAACTGGTGTTGTTCTCCGCCAAGTCCCGCCAAGGCCGGGATGTGCTGTGGAGAACCCTGGTGGATCTGGCCACGGCGGCGCCCGAAGATGAGCGGGCCTGACAGGTTCATTGAGGAGGGTATAGGGGGGGGCTCAAGCGAAGCGCTTTTCAAGCTCCGCAAGAACGATCCGTGAGCCCCGGAGGCCACTCATATCTCTCCGCTGC
>JAAXXJ010000139.1 GCA_013334545.1 Nitrospirota bacterium
GAGCAGGGTCTTATAGCTCACCTGTAGGACCTCCGCAGCGCGGGTCTTGGTCCCGCCGGTCTGTTTGAGCACCTGCTGGATGCGGCGCGACTCGGCTACGCGTTATACGGCATGTCGTTGACGCGCATCTTCGTGAGTATTTTGGTATTCGTCATTAGATTGAACGTCGCGCGAGTTTACTCAGATCACTATCGAAGGTAAACAAGTGGTCTCCGACGGCAGCAGCCTTGGCGCAGAGAATACAATCAACGATATCAAGTCCATGTTCAGAGCATAGAGTCAATGCACGGATAAGTTCCTGCTGATCGTCATTCGCGATCCCCTTATAACGCAAGATGTCGATGAGACTCCCGGCTGCCCGATCCCGTGGTACTTTATAGATCTTTGTCAGCACATACATACATTCAGCAATGACGCTTTCGAGTACGACTGCCCTGATGTTTCCGTTTTTTACTTTATCAAAAAACTCCTTCGCCTTTGTATGCAACGCGGGCTCATCCGCAACGAGATACCGGACGATGGTATTCGTATCAGGAAGATTTCTTGCCGGTTTTATCACGGATGGCGACCTCCCAGGCCTTTTCCTTCATTTTCCTCATGGATGCACCCGGTTTGACGTTTCTGGCGAATTCACGGAGCGATCCGGCCGCGTCCCGAACCGGCCTTACCATGACAACGTCATCCTCCACCTCGAAATAAACTGCATTGGCTTTCAGCGTGTCCCGAATCTCCTTTGGAATCGTGATCTGGCCTTTTCGTGTTATTTTCACAGCTGCGGTCGTCATTGCAATATGCCTTACCTTTCTATTAAGTGTTACCTGTTATAATAGTAATGCCTTTTTGCACAGTTGTCAATACCGAACAGATATTACTCCCCCTTCTCCTCCAGCTGATACTCCTTGATCTTCGTGAGGAGGGTCTTGTAGCTCACCTGGAGGATTTCCGCGGCGCGGGTCTTGTTCCCGCCGGTCTGTTTGAGCACCTGCCGGATGCGGCGCGACTCGGCGATGCGGGTCGCGGCGGCAGCGACCTCCTGGAGAGGACCGTCCATCGGCACGTGTTCCGCGAGCGCGTTGATGATGCTTGCCTCGCTGATGCCGAGGTCCTGGCTGCGTACCACGCCCCCTTCGGCGTAGATCACCGCCCGCTCGATCACGTTCTCGAGCTCCCGGACATTACCCTTCCAGGGTGATTTCATGAGGATGTCCATTGCTTCATCGGCAATCGTGATCGGTCCCTTTCTCACTTCAGCGGAATACTTATTCAGGAAATGCTGCGCCAGAGGCGGGATATCGTCACGCCGCTCACGCAGCGGCGGAATCGTGATGGGAAAAACGTTCAGGCGGTAAAACAAGTCCTCGCGGAACAATTTTTCCTGCACCGCCTGCTCGATGTCCTTGTTCGTGGCGGCCACGATGCGCACGTCTATCTTGATCGGCTTATCGCCCCCTACACGTTCTATTACCTGTTCCTGAATTACGCGCAGGATCTTTGCCTGGAGCGCCAGGTCCATGTCGCCGATCTCGTCGAGGAACACGGTTCCTTTGTCGGCAAGTTCGAGTTTTCCCAGTTTCCGGGCTAACGCCTGACTGTGAGAACCTTTTTCGTATCCGCACAGTTCGCTTTCCAGCAACTCTCTGGGTATGGCGGCGGAATTGATGGCAATGAAGGGGGCATCCTTTCGGTTGCTCAGATAGTGGATGGCCCGGGCAAAGAGCTCCTTGCCTGTGCCGCTTTCCCCACGAATCATCACCGTGGCATTTGTGGGTGCCACCTTCTGCATCTTTGTTGTTATTTCCTGCATCGGGGCACTTTTTCCGATGATCTTCGGCAGGCCAAGCTTGTCCGCAAACTCTTCTTTCAGCAGAATATTTTCCGAGGCGATGCGCGTCGCATCCAGTGCACGCTTGATGAGCACCAGAAGGTGCCCGGTGTCGAACGGCTTGGTGAGAAAATCGTAGGCCCCCTGCTTTACCGCCTTGACCGCGGTCTCAATCGTGCCGAATGCGGTCATAACGATGACCGGCAGAAGCGGGCTGTCCTCCTTCACGGCCCTGAGCACGTCAAAGCCGTCCTTCTTCGGGAGCTTGAGGTCCGTGAGCACGAGGCCGATCCGTTCATCGGCAAGCCGCCTGATCCCTTCCGCGCCGTCCTGGGCGGTGATAACCTGGTACCCTTCTCCCTCCAGGGTCTGCTTCAGCATGGCACGCATGCTCTCTTTGTCTTCGATGACGAGTATGGTATCCATTGTGTTCGATCCGGTCATTCCTTCGGCAGGACCACCCTGAACTTCGTTCCAGTATTCACGGTGCTCATGACGTCGACCCTGCCGCCGTGGGCTGTGACCACCTTGTGCGTTAAAGCCAGACCCATGCCCACGCCCTCGTCCTTCGTCGTAAAGAACGGAAGAAACACCTTTTTGAGGTTCTCGGGAGGGATCCCGGGGCCCGTGTCCCCGACGATGATGGTCAGATACTTGTCCACCTGCATGGTCACGGACAGGGTCCCGCCGTTGGGCATAGCTTCAACAGCGTTCTGCATGAGATTGCCCAGGGCCTGGCGCATAAGCACCTCGTCGACCGGCGCCATGATGTCGCTGATATCCAGGACCGTGCTGAGCGAGGGTCTTCCGGGCCGGGCCTGCAGGACGGTTTCGATGCAGGACTCCAGCAGGTGGCGCATGTTCACAACCGTGCGGTTCAGCGATGTCGGCCGTGCAAAGGTCAGGAGGTCGCTGATGATGCGGTTCATTCCGACGATCTCCGCCTGGATGTCCCGGATGATGGACTGGCCCGTTTCATCCTGCTTCCTGGTGAGCAAGCTCAGGTAACCTGCGATCACCGCCATGGGGTTCCTGAGCTCGTGGGCAATGCCCGCCGACATCTCCCCGAGGGCCGTAAGCCGCTCCTTGAGCTCGATCTGCTGCTGAAGGCGCTTCACCTCGGTGAGGTCAGAAAAGGACAAGATGACGCCGAGGGTAATTCCCTGCCGGTCTCTGAGGAGCGCAGTATTGAATCCGAGCCATATCCGCTCGCCATTTCTCAGCAGTTCTGCTTCCATCCGCCGGGAGAGAATGTGCGTTTCCCGTGTTTCCCGGACCAACCGGCAGGTATCGCCATTCCCGAAGATCTCGTCACAGGTCCTGCCCAAGCCGCTGCCACGCTCCAATCCCAGGATTTCCTCGGCCGCGCGGTTCATCGAGGCCGCGAGGCCGTTCCCGTCAAAGGTGATGACCCCGCTGGTGACGCACTGGAGGATGTTCTCCGTATAGCTTTCAACGTTATCCGCCCGCTGCTCTGCGAGCGAACGAAGCCGTTCCAGCTCCTTCTCTTTTTCTTTGAGCTGGCGGGTGACATCCTGGAAGGCGTTTATGATGAAACTGACATCCTGGGTCTTTTCCTGCCTTTCAGGCTTCAGCCCCAGTTCGCGCCGGTACCGCTGCGTCATGCCCCAGATTACGAGCGCCCCGACCGCGATCACCAGCACCCCCGGGACCACGATGAGAAGGACGGATGCGGTCATGGACGGATTAACCCGAAATACCAACCGATGATATCATCGCCGTAGAACATGGTAAGTAGCGTGCCAAGGGCAAGGTAGGGTCCGAACGGGATGACCTTGTCCGCCTGGTGCTGCTTCAAGGCGATGAGCGTCATTCCCACGATGGAACCCGTCATCGCGCCCAGCATGATGGTCAGGAAAGCCCCTTTCCAACCCAGGAAGGAGCCGACCATGCCCATATACTTCACGTCACCGCCGCCCATGGCCTCGACCTTCCTGAGCTTTTCCCAAAACCATCCGATGATGAAGAGCGGAGCGGCCCCCAGGACGAGTCCGACGAGGGAGTTCACGAATCCGGTGAGATAAGTTCCTGCTGAGGGAATGAGCCTTCCCAGACCCAAGGCCATGGGCGGCTCGAGTGTGGACATGAAAAGCGGGGCCGCGAGCAGACCGATGACCATGCCGGGGAGCGTGATGACGTCCGGTATGATCTGGTGGTCAAGATCGATGAAGGTGATGACGAGGAGGGCCGAGCAAAGCGCCATGACCATCCCCGACTCTCCGGACAGCCCGAATGCATCGTACGCCCACAGGTACAGCAGGCCGTTCAGGAGCTCGACAAGCGGGTATCGCCAGGAAATGGGCAGGCCGCATGAGCGGCACTTCCCGCGGAGCGAAATAAAACTTGCCAGCGGGATATTGTCGTACCAGCGGATCAGCGTCCTGCAGCGGGGACACTGAGAGCGAGGGCTGACGATGGACTGTTCGCGGGGAAGCCGCACGATGCAGACATTCAAAAAGCTCCCGACGATGAGACCGAAGAGAAACACTACCACGAAGATCATGCAGACCTCTCGTCATGGCTGGCTGGTGCAGGTTTCAGAACCTCGGCCTCGCGCCGCAGGTCATCCAGGAGGATTTCCCGGTCCTTCTGATAACGCTCGATCTTATCCACTGCCGACGCGATGTCGTTGTTCCTGAACAGGAGGTCAAAGGTTGTGGGAAGGGTATCGTTATCCTTCATCTCGAGGAGCTTCTGGCCGATGTATTGCTGCTGCTCGCGAACCTTGGCCTGAATGTCATCGATCTGCATTCTGAGCCGTACCATGGTGATCTCGGCCTTCACGCGGTCTGAACATATCGCGGCAAAGGAAGCCAGCTTTGCATAGCCCTTCTGCAGATTGATCAGCGTCTTTTCCCAAACAGTCATAGTAGCGACTCCTTCAAACGGAGCAAGGATCCAGGGTCGCGGTGGCAACCATGTCCGGCGGTCCTCTTGCCCACGATCCCTGGTCTTTGACCCATGATCTGGATTACCGCTTACTGTATCAGAATACCCTTCAAATATCAACTTACGGTTACCAGACCGAGCTTCCCCGCCCATTTGCGTCCTACCGCATCCCGCAGCACCGGCGATGCCGCCAGTTCCGGGTCCGCCATCGTCAAAGCGAAGGCCTCGGTCCGGGCCTTTTCCAGCAGGTCAGCATCGCGGAGGATGTTCGCGGCCCGGAGATCAGGCAAGCCCGACTGCCGGGTGCCGAAGAACTCTCCCGGCCCCCGGAGACGCAGGTCCTCCTCGGCGATAGCGAAGCCGTCGTTCGTCCGTACAAAGGCATTCAGCCGGTCCCGGGTCTCTTCGACGAACATCCGCGGCCCCATCAGGACGCACAGGGACTGGTGTGTGCCCCTGCCCACCCTGCCCCGGAGCTGGTGGAGTTGGGCCAGGCCGAAGCGCTCCGGGTGTTCGATGACCATGACCGATGCGTTCGGCACGTCGACCCCCACCTCGATGACCGTGGTCGAGACAAGAATATGGACAGCGCCTGCCTTAAAGGCTGCCATGACCGCCTCCTTTTCAGCGCCTTTCATCCTGCCATGCAGGAGGCCGACCTTCCATGCGGTGAAAACATCCTTCTGGAGATGGCCAGCCATCTCGGTCGCCGCCTTGAGATCGCTCTTCTCCGTCTCTTCGACCAGCGGATAGACCACGTACACCTGCCGCCCTTTCGAGAGCTCGCCCTCCAGGAGCTGGTAGGCCTCGCGCCGTTTGTTCTCGAAATAGAGCCGGGTGATGATGGGGCTCCTTCCGGGAGGCATTTCGTCGATCACCGACACATCGAGGTCGCCGTAGACGGTGAGCGCGAGCGTCCGCGGGATGGGCGTGGCGGTCATGACCAGGACATCGGGTTCGTAGCCCTTGGACTTGAGCGTTGACCGCTGCATCACGCCAAACCGGTGCTGCTCGTCAATGATGGCCAACCCGAGCTTGTGGAAGTGCACGTCCTGTTCCAGCAGCGCGTGCGTGCCGACCATGATCTGCGAGGCGCCGGACGCGATTCCTGCCAGCACCGTCTCCTTCGTTTTCTTCCTTAGACTGCCGGTCAGGAGGACGACCGTGATTCCGAGAGGCAGGGCAAGCGTGACAATGTTCCGGTGATGCTGCTCAGCGAGGATCTCCGTGGGCGCCATGAGGCATGCCTGGTAGCCGTTCTCCACGGCCATCAGCGACGCGACGAGGGCTACCACGGTCTTGCCGCACCCTACGTCGCCCTGTACCAGCCGGTTCATGGGGTGCTCGGATGCCATGTCCCGCTTGATCTCCGCAAGGACCCGCTCCTGGGCGCTGGTCAGCGTGAACGGCAGGCCCTTCCTGAGGGCAGCCTCAAGCTTCACCGGCGGTTTGAACGATATGCCCTTCTTCTCGAAGGTCACGCCTCGTTTCCTGAGCGCCAGGCCCAGTTCCAGGACAAAGAGCTCTTCGAAGCTCAGCCGCCGATGGGCCGCGCTCATGCCCCGGTTCAGAATAGCGATGTCCTTCTCGTGTTCGGGAAAGTGCACTTCGCGGACCGCCTGAGCAGCCGGCATCAGTCCGTACTTCTTCATCAGCGCCGCGGGGAGCGGCTCCGGGACCGAGCCCACAGCCGCGTCAACGATGCTCTTCATGATGCTGCGGAGCGCACGCGCGGAGAGTCCTGCGGTAGTCCGGTAGATCGGAACGGTCCTTCCGGTATGGATCGGCAGGCTTTCGGGATCATCGTCGTCCAGGACCTCATAATCGGGGTTGTCGATCTGCGGCCTTCCTCCCTTGTAGGAATTGGCCTTCACAACGCCTGACAGGATCACTTTCTGGCCCGTCCTGAATGCCTTCTGCATGAATGGCTGGTTGAACCACGATCCGACCAGTACGCCCGTCCCGTCCTTGATGACCAGCTCGAAGACCTTGACCCACTTGCGCCGGGTCTGCACAACCTCCGTGGATATCACTTCGCCGGAAACCGTTTCAAAGGCCCCATAGGTGAGGCGTGCGATCTTCTTCAGATTTCCGCGATCCTCGTATCGCCAGGGAAGATAGGACAGGGCGTCCTCGACCGTGGCGATACCCAGCTTCTTCATGAGCGCCGCCCGCTTGGGACCGACGCCCTTGCAGTACTGGACCAGAGTGTCGAGGTGCAGGTTGGTCGTCTCGGTGGCGGATGTGCGGAGCCGTTCAGGCCCGTTTTCCGGCTGCATGGCGGCCGCGCGACCGAATGCATCGATGGCTGCGATCGCCTGCAGGATATGCGATCTCTTCATATCGAGTGCAAGAGCATCGAAGCCGCTGAATAGGTCCTCGAGGGCGGCCGTTCCACGGCTGTCGCCTGACAGACGCCGTAATTCCCGCACTTGGGTAAGGACGAAAGGTTCAAGGTCGGTGAGGCTCTTCAGGTGGGCAAAATCGTCACGAGAGGCATACCGGAGCGGCTTTTTGAGCCTTTCCAGGATGGTCTTGAGGTCGTCAGAACTCATGAATTTATTAATTTTATTGAAATTTTCCTTGCATGCACGGTGATGTTATGGTAGCATACGCCTGCTTTTTAAGCAATCATTTTCCGGATCCAGGAGGACATCCCCGTGGCAGGTACATGTCAGATATGCGGCAAGGGCGCGCTGAGCGGCAACAAGGTGAGCCATGCCAACAATAGATCAAAGAAAATATCCAAACCGAACCTTCAGAGCATCAAGGCGCTCGGTCCCAACGGCGCCCACGTCCGCATGCATGTATGCACCCGCTGCATCCGCTC
>JAAXXJ010000456.1 GCA_013334545.1 Nitrospirota bacterium
CGATGCGCCGGCCTCGCCCTCTTTGATGATGGTCTTGCCTGCCGGAACGGTATGGAACACCATCCGCTTCGTGAAGTCGTTGAACTCCTCCTGCGTCAGGTCCGCGAAAAGCGGCACGATGCTGCTCTGGGGCGCCGCTTCGCCGAGCTCCACAGGTTCAAGCTTCAGTTCGGTAACGGTCTTATGGGAATAGAGCGAGGCCATCTGTCCCAGGGCCTTGTCATTGTTCGGATCCAGCCGGAGGACCAGCTTGTACATGGCCAGGGCCTTGACCACGAATCCCTTGTCCGCGAAGATCTCCGCGGCCTTCATATACTCGGCGACGGCCTGCGGTTTCTGGTTCATCTTCTGCCGGACGTCCCCCAGGCGGACCTTGACCTGCGGGTCCTGGTCGATGGCAAAAAGCTTTTCCAGGTCGGCGATGGCGTTCTTCCAGTCGCTCTTCTGGATGTATGTCTGCACGTTCTCGGTGAGCTGCGCTTTTGCGGAAGCCAAGGGATCCTCCTGCATGAGTCCGGGCTCAAGCGCGGCCGGTGAGGAATGGCCGCGGTCGCTAGTATAGCCTATTTTCGGAAAATCTAAAAGCCCCTCTTTTCCGCGTTCTCGAACCTCGTGAACTTGTTGATGTAGGTCAGGTCCACGATGCCCGTCGGGCCGTTCCGCTGTTTGCCGATGATGACCTCGGCCTTGCCGCGCTGCCCGCAGATGCACTCCCCGTCGGGGACGCAGGTGCACTTGTTGTAGACCTCGTCCCGATAGATGAACAGGATGACGTCCGCGTCCTGCTCGATGGCGCCGGACTCGCGCAGGTCCGCCAGCATGGGCCGCTTGTCCTTGCCCCGCGTCTCCACGGCGCGGTTGAGCTGCGACAGCGCGATGATCGGGACCTTGAGCTCCTTGGCCAGCGCCTTGAGCGAGCGGGAGATGTTGGAGATCTCCTGCTCCCGGCTGTCCTCCCCCCTCCCGCGCATGAGCTGGAGATAGTCCACGATGATCAGGTCGAGCCCCTTGTCCGCCTTGAGCCGCCGCGCCTTGGAGCGCATCTCCAGGACGCCGATGGCGCCCGTATCATCGATGTAGATCGGCGCCTCGGCGAGCAGGCCCGTTGCGTTCGCGATCCGTCCGAAGTCCGTCTCGGCCAGGAATCCCCGCCGGAGCTTGTGCGCGTCGATGCGCGCCTCGGAGCAGATCAACCGGAGGCCGAGCTGCTCCTTGGACATCTCGAGGCTGAACATGGCCACGGTCTTGTTGTCCTTGAGCGCGCAGTGCGCAGCGACGTTCAGGCAGAACGCGGTCTTGCCCATGGACGGACGGCCTGCCACGATGATGAGGTCGCTGGGCTGAAGGCCCGAGGTCATGTTGTCGAGGTCCACGAAGCCCGTCGGGATCCCCGTGATCAGTTCCTTGCGCTCGTACAGGTTCCCGATGGCCTCGAAGCTGGTGTGCATCAGGGCCCGCATGGGCGTGAACGGCTCGGTCATCTTCTTATCGGAGATCTCGAGGATGGAATGCTGCGCCTGGTCGATGAGCAGGTCGATCTTGACGGCCTCCGGCGAGTCGTCATAGCTCCGGGTGATGATGTTCGTCGAGGCGTGGATCAGCTGGCGGAGCACCGACTTGTCCCGGACGATCCGGGCGTGGTACTTCACGTTCGCCGCCGTGGGCACGAGGCTCACGAGCGTGGAAAGGTAGGAAGCGCCGCCCACCTTGTCGATGGCCCCGCCGTGGCGCAGGGTGTCGGTGATGGTGACGAGGTCGATCGCCTCGCGGCGCTCGGACATGTCGAGCATGGCGGTGAAGATCCGGCGATGGGCATCTTTATAAAAATCCTCGGGAACGAGGATGTCGCTGACGTTCTCCATCGCGTTGTTCTCGATCAGGATGGCGCCGAGGACCATCTGTTCGGCCTCGATGTTCTGCGGGGGGAGCTTCTGGAGCGAGACCTCTTCCTGGAGGGCCATGACCTTACCTCTTGATATACAACGGATTCGGACGAAAAAAAAGGAGCCGGAAATCAGGAGCCGGGAGAAATTTCCCTGACCCTGACCCCTGGCTCCTGATCCTGGTTCGTGCTGTATTTATTCTGCGGCGACGACCGATACCTTGAGGTCCGCCACCACGTCGGTATGGAGCTTCACCGGCACGGTGTAGTCGCCGGTCCGCTTGATCGGCTCTTCCAGCATGATCTTGCGCTTGTCGATGGCAACGCCCTGCGCCTGC
>JAAXXJ010000140.1 GCA_013334545.1 Nitrospirota bacterium
CGATTTCACCGCGAAGCCGCGAAGGAAGGCAAACGATCGGTCTGTTCCTTCAGAGACGTCCTCGCGACCCTGCTGAGAAGCGCCTGCTTCTGGTTGCGCCTTGGCCTTCAATGATATTGGCAGGGTATAGGCGTGAAGGAAGGAAAGAGGCTACTTCCGGGACTTCTTAGCGGCCTTCTTTGCGGCTGCGCGGGCCTCGCGTTTGCACTTTGCGCGGTATGCCAAACCGCTCCAGAGGCCGTAGAGCAGGACCTGGAGGGAGATGACGACGGCGAACCCGATGTGGGTGACATAGCCGAAGTTCTGCACGGTCTCCTCCGCGAGCTTCTCGATATGGCGGTACAGGACGATGAGGTTGGTCATGGTGGTGATCACCGTGACGACCGCGCCGGCGACGACGCCTTCGAGGATGGGCAGGGCCCTGGTGGTGGAGCCGATCCAGAGGCCGGTGCCGAGGCCCGTAATGAGCGCAATAAGTGCGAGGATCAGCACGCCCTCGCTTCCGCCCAGCCAGGGATGGTCTCCCCGCAGGAACCTGCCCACGGTCTCTATATTGAATACACCGTAGGCATCGGCGAAGGAGTAGTGGCCGACCGAGAGGTAGACGGCGGTCAGTACGACCTCCAAGCCAAACTTTATCATATAGCTTACGCCCACGTCGAGGACGATCCGTTCGACAGTGATGTTCTGGAAGATGGTGGCTGCAGCCGCCTTCATCTCCTCTTTTGCCTGGGACGGCGGGATCGGCTTGGCTTTGCCGGTTTTCCGTTTCTCGAGCATTTCGTAGACGATGGCGTACAGGATGGGGATGAGGGGGAAGACCCGGGTCGTGTAGGTCTCGAGGTCGAAGGTCCTGCTCATGATCACGAGGCCCACGGCGCCGCCGATGGCGACCAGGAAGCTAAGGAAAAGAGTACCCATTAGGGAGGATTATACCACAGTTGCCGCTCCGGACGGAACAGGCGACGTTACTTATTGTGCCGTTTCCCGGCGTGGCTGGCGAGCTCCTTGTAGAAGTCCTTGCCCAGGAACGTCTCGATGGTCTTCTTGAGGCTCTTGTACATGGGCTCGCCCTGGGGGTCCTTCATGCAGGGGATATGGTTCAGATATGGCGTGTCCTGGATGGACATCACCTTTCTGCCGTCCTCGGTGGTATAGAACGAGAGGGGGTACTGGACGCAGTCGGCAAACTTGAACTCCTCCCAGACCATGCCCTTCTCGATGGCATAGGTGTGTACGGAGCAGTACCGGAGCCCTTGCTTGTTCGCATAGATGAGGGAACAGTCGTTGTTGAACAGCAGGACGCAGCGGAAATCCGCCCCGCCGAAGTTCCTCCGGATGGCCCGGGCCTCGTCCTCGTGGATGACGCAGCCCGTGGGGCACTGCTTCTCACAGACAGCGAGGATCCCGCCGTTCTTCTGGATGGCCTCCCGGTTCTCCGGGGAGAGGTAGGCCAGGATCCCGTCACGGTGCTCTTCGATCTTTTTCGCTTCATGGGGCGGGACGATGCAGGAACGGTAGCAGCACATGGACTTGCAGCCGTACTTTTCCACGTCGCAGGAGTAGGGACGGGTGAAGATCTCCGGGTTCACGAGCACC
Source organism: Nitrospirota bacterium (assembly GCA_013334545.1). GTDB lineage: Bacteria > Nitrospirota > UBA9217 > UBA9217 > UBA9217 > JAAXXJ01. The sequence goes on from JAAXXJ010000140.1 coordinate 1,600, forward strand.
GACGCGATCTCGACGAAGCCTTTTTCGTTTGGCATGGGAGAAAACCTCCAAAAACATTAGTCAAGAACCAGGAGCCAGAAGGGAGTGAACGTGCAAACATGGCCGGCTCCGGCGACGCGAGACGCAATATAAAGCACCAGCGGGAGGTTGTAAAGGAATTTTTTCCCCTGCGGGGGCCACTGAGGAGGCAGTTCAGGTCTGCTGGCGGGGAATTTTCTTCCCGGGAGGCGTCCGCGCAGCCTCTGGCGGAGCTCTCGGGGTCCTTGAAGCGTGCGCTCGGGACGGCGCGTGAGCGTTTTCCCGCTCTCTCCTCTCTCCGACGACCTTTCGGGATGATCTCGGAGCCGGGGGAGGATCGCAAGATCGGGAAATTTCACCTGCGTGACGCGCCCAATCGGCCGTCGCGGTCGTGCAAGAGGCGCTTGTGAAAAAAAATGAGCCTCCGTGATGTTTTTTATTGACAGACCGTGATGATTTTGATAAATAACAATCAACTTTTCGATGTGAAGGCGCCGCCCGAGGTCAGGGCGGACAGGTGCTAACGAACACAGCCCTCCTGCGGGAGCAGGAGGCGGTGCTCGCTGATCCGGGAGGCAAGCCCGGGAGCTTCCGGCGGGCGGAGAAGGAGGCAAACAGGTTGCACGCGTTGGGAACACACCTGCTGTTGGAGTTGCGGGACTGCAACCCCAAGACCCTGAGTAACTTAGAGTTTGTGACAGACGCAATGAAAAGTGCCGCATTGGAGGCAAAAGCGACAATTGTCGAGGTCGCTTTCCACGAGTTCAGCCCCTTTGGCATCAGCGGAATGGTTGTCATTGCAGAATCTCACCTTGCCATCCACACTTGGCCGGAATACGGCTACGCCGCAGTAGACGTATTCACCTGCGGGGACCTGATCGACCCGAAGGTCGCCGCCAAATTTCTCATCGAAAAGTTCGAGTGCAAGAACCCCTCCATCGTCGAGATGAAGCGGGGCGTGCTGGGCCACGCGAAGCTGCCGCACAAGGTGACGCTTCAGGAGCCCGCGTACGCATGATCGAGCCGAAGAGCTACAAGTGGTTCATTGAGTACACGAGCCCCGAAGAGGGGCACCTCCATGGCATCCGCATGATCCACTATGCCAGCCAGACCAAGTACCAGCGGATGGAGATCATGGACAGCGGCAGTTACGGCCGGTGCCTCGTGCTGGACGGCAAGATGCAGTCCTCCATCACGGACGAGTTCATCTACCACGAGGCGCTGGTGCACCCCGCCCTGCTCTGCCACCCCGACCCCAAGCGGGTGTTCATCGTGGGCGGTGGCGAGGGTGCAACGCTCCGGGAGGTGCTCCGGCACAAGAGCGTAGAATACTGCATGATGGTCGATATCGACCAGGAAGTTGTTGAAAAGTCGAAGGAAATGCTGGCCGAGTGGCACCAGGGCGCCTTCGACGACCCGCGTACCGACCTTCGCTTCATGGACGCCCGGAAGTACCTCGAAGAGACCACCGACACCTACGATGCCATCATCATCGATATCTCCGAGCCCGTGGAGGAGGGGCCAGCCTACCTCCTGTTCACCCGCGAGTTCTACGAGATCGTCAAAGAACGCCTCTCACCCGACGGGACCATCTCCCTGCAGGCCGGTACTACGGCGCTCCACCAGCTCCTGAACTTCACGGCCGTCAACAAGACGCTGGAAGCTGTTTTCCCGGTGGTGGCGCCCTACGGCGTGCCGATCCCGTCCTTTGCCCTCCCCTGGGGCTTCACCCTGGCGTCCAAGAACCGCGATCCCCGGAAGTTCACGCCCCAGGAAGTGGACGACATGATCAAGAAGCGGATCAAGGGCGAGAACCGGTTCTATGACGGCATCACGAACCTGGGCCAGTTCAACCTTCCCAAGCATATCCGCAAGGCGCTGGCCGAACAGACGCGGATCATCGAGGACAACGCTCCGCTCTTTACCTATCATTAAACGGCCATGAGCCACCCCCCTCCCCGATTCGACGAAGAACAGCTCCGCACCCCGCTGTTCGACGCCATGGTCAACCTCGCGGAAAGCCGCAAGGTCTCCTTTCATACTCCCGGACATAAGAGCGGCAAAGGCATCGCGACCCGGTTCCGCAAGTTCGTGGGGCCGCGCGTCTTCTCGATCGACCTGACGACGCTGGACGAGGTAGACTCGCTTCAGAACCCCACGGGCGTCATCAAGGAGGCCCAGGAACTGGCCGCCAAGGCGGCAGGCGCCGACCGCTCCTACTTCCTGGTGAACGGGACGACCGTGGGGAACCATGCCATGGTTGCGGCAACGACCGGGCCGGGCGACAAGGTCCTCATCGCCCGGAACTGCCACCGGTCCGTGCTGACCGGTCTGATCATGAGCGGGGCAACACCGATCTTCTTCCAGCCGACCTTCGACCGGGACCTCAAGCTCACGCTGAACGTCACGTTCGATACGGTCAAGGCCGCCATTGACGCCAATCCCGGCACCCGGGCCTTGCTGATCACAAGCCCCAACTACTACGGCCTCTGTACGGACATCGAAAGGATCATCCCCTACGCCCACGAAAAGGGTCTCATGGTGTTCGTGGACGAGGCGCACGGCCCGCATCTCAAGTTCAACCCCAAGCTGCCCACATGCGCCCTCGAGGCCGGAGCGGACATGTGCGTCCAGTCGACCCACAAGATCGTGGGCGGCATGACCCAGGCCTCGATGCTGCACGCCAACGCCGGCAGGGTCAACATCGACGACGTGACGAACACCCTGAAGCTCCTGCAGACCACGAGCCCGTCGTACATCCTGATGGCGTCGCTCGACCTGGCGCGCATGCAGATGGCCACGGAAGGCAAGAAGCTGCTCACCCGGACCATCAAGCTCTCCGAGGAGGCCCGCGCCAAGATCAACAGGATCCCGGGCATCACCTGTTTCACCAAGGACCAGGCAAAGCAGGCGGGCATGGCCGACATGGACGTGACCAAGCTGACCATCACCGTGTCGGACATGGGCCTCTCGGGCTATCACGTATCCCAGATGTTGAACATCCGGTTCGGCATCCAGGTGGAGATGGCCGACCCCTTTCACGTGCTCGTCATCGTCTCCATCGGCGACCGGCAGGATGACCTGGACCGCCTCGTTGCGGCGCTCCAGCAGATATCGGCGGAGACCGGGCTCCAGGGCTCGCTCCTGCCGCTCGACAGGGTCCATCCGCCGTCGCTTACGAACAAGTTCGTCATGACGCCCCGCGACGCCTTCTATTCCGACAGCGAGCTGGTGGATGTGAACGGATCCGTGGGAAGGGTCTCGACCGAGATCGTGACGGTCTATCCACCCGGCATCCCGCTCCTGGTCCCGGGAGAAGAGATCTCCCAGGACGCCCTCAACTATCTCCAGAACATGGCAGGCCTCGGCGCCATCATCGACGGGCTGAACGAGAACAACTCACTCGTACGCGTGGCAAAGGCTTAGCGAAAACGCCCGTCCGGGCGAGATCAACTATGGTCTCCTTCGCATGGGTATGTGCTGATGTCAAGGATGTACCCCCGAGACGCTATGAAAAAAGTGCTGATCGCCCATGATATCCACGTGCTGCTGGGACAGGGCAATAGCTTTCTGGACCGGTCCGATCTGCGGGTGTTCGTCGCTGCAACGAATGACGAGATGCTGAAGATCCACCGCGCGGAGCGGGTTGATCTTATCATGACCAAGCTTGTCCTGCCCGGCCTGGCGAGCGAAAAGCTCTTCAATCTGATCCGGGAGGACCCGGTCCTCCGTACGGTCTCGATCATTATTTCCTGCGCGAACGATCCGCAAGCGATCGAGGCAAGCTCGCGGTGCAGGGCGAATGCGGTGCTGCTCGAGCCGCTCCATCCCGTCCTGTTCATGGCAAAGGCCCAGCAGCTCCTCGATATTGCTGCACGGGAGACGGTCCGTGTACTCGTGGGTGTGACCGTGAATGGCCTTTTCGGAGACGAGGCGTTCTACTGCCGCACCCGGAACATCAGCACAACGGGAATGATGATCGAGACCAGAAAACGTATTGCCGAAGGCACGCGGTTGTACTGTCAGTTCCATCTTTCCGATGCGACAAGGATACAGACGTCAGCCAAGATCGTCAGGACCGCTCAACAGACTTCAGGAGAAGGGGGCTACCAATACGGATTGATGTTCACGGACGTCGCTCCCGAGGTCAAGCAACTGCTGGTCGATTTTGTCGAAGCTCAGTCGCGCAGAGCAGGACCGGGCCGTCCCTAGGTCCCGTGATCGTGGGTGCGTTTTATTAATATTCAGCTCCGAGAGCATGCTGGGCAGCGATGGCGAGAGGTCAGAATTGATCATTGATATATCCATCGGGAATAAATCTTGAAACGACCGCCTGCCCGTTATGCCGGGCGCATGGCGTCAGCGATTTCTCTGCGGACAAGCGCCGGAACTACCTGCGCTGCACCGTGTGCAGGCTGGTATTCGTCCCTTCCTCTCAGTTCCTGTCTACAGAGGACGAAAAGAAGCGGTACGACCTGCACCAGAACTCTCCTGACAGCGCCGATTACCGCCGTTTTTTAGGCCGCCTGTTCACTCCCCTTCAGCAGCGACTGGCCATGGGAAGCAGCGGCCTGGATTTCGGTTCAGGTCCCGAGCCAGTGCTTTCCCGGATGTTCGAAGAGGCCGGACATTCCATGAGGATCTTCGACCAGTATTATGAGCATGCTCCCGCAGCGCTGGACCGACAATACGACTTCATAACCGCCTCCGAGGTGGTGGAGCATCTGCGTGAGCCCCGGAAGGAGCTTGATCGGCTGTGGGCCTGCCTGAAGTGCGGAGGCTGGCTGGGCATTATGACAAAATTCGCTGCAGAAACCGCCGCATTCCCCCGCTGGTACTATAAGAACGATCTCACGCACGTCTGCTTTTTCTCCCGCGAGGCCTTTCTCTGGCTGGCAGCCGCATGGAATGCGGACCTGACCATCCCGGAAGATGATGTTGTTCTGATCCAGAAAGGAGAGGACAAGATATGCGCAGGGGATGATAAGCCTCGCACGTGCAGGCTGTAGGACCGCTCCGGGACATGCGGGGATTGGGTACGAGCCTTTGCTACTATCCATCCCGAGAGCAAGAAAGAGGATGTCTTGAAAAAGATCCTGTTCCTGTACAAGGGGACCGTTCCTGCATGAATCCTTTGCCCATACTTTATCAGGATGAACATCTGGTCGCGGTCAATAAACCCTCGGGCCTCCTGGTCCATCGCACAAACCTTGACCGCCACGAAAAGGAAATTGCCATGCACCTTGTCCGGGACCAGCTGGGACAGTGGGTCTATCCCTTCCACCGCCTCGATAAGGCCACATCAGGCGTCCTGCTGTTTGCCCTGGACAAAGAAACAGCCCGGTTCATGACGCAGTCCTTTACTGACGGAAGGGTCACCAAGTCCTATCTTGCGGTTGTGCGGGGGTTCACCAAAGAGGGCGAGCGCATCGACTATCCTCTGCGGGAGATCACGGACAAGATGACCGGCCAGAACGCGAACCGGGACAGGCCGGGAAAAGAAGCGGTCACTGAATACCGGCGATTAGCGGTCGTTGAATTGCCGCATCCAGTGGGGCGCTACGCAACTGCGCGATATTCTCTCATCAAGGCATCACCGCTCACCGGCCGCAACCACCAGATCCGTCGCCACCTGAAACACATCTTCCACCCGGTCATCGGTGATACGGCCTACGGCGATGGGAAGCATAATGAATTTTTCCGCAGGCAGTTCGACTGCCGCCGATTGCTGCTGCACGCGCGGGAGATCGGGTTCGTTCACCCTTATGTTCGTAGGAGCATTTCCATTGAAGCTCCCCTGGATAACGCCTTTAGCGCACTCCTGGAGGCGCTACAGTGGGACAACGTGGCCTTGTCATGACCGTTACCGGGAAAAAAGACCCTTTCGGGTCCTTCCTCGTCATATCAACAGCAATCCCTTTTCCCGCAAGGTCTT
>JAAXXJ010000457.1 GCA_013334545.1 Nitrospirota bacterium
CACAGCATCGAACAGGCGCCCGCAGCTCGACGTTTCGGCACAACCGGTTCCCCTGGAGAGCAATTCTGCCACCATGTCAGCTCCAGGCAGGACCATGCAGGAAAGACCGTCCGGAACGACCCCGCTACGGTAGAGATAACCGAGCGCCGTCCTCCAGACATGTCTGACGGCGGCATCGCCACCGGGAAGCGGCATCGGTTCGAGCGAAGCGAACCTTTTCGCCCCTGATGCATCGCCGACGAGCACCTCCCCGCCCCAGACCGTACCGTCGATACCGTAGCCGGACCCGTCGAGCATGATCCCGATGGCAGGCCCGTCGAAGCGGAGTTCCGTGAGACAGGAGGCCAGATGGGCATGGTGATGCTGCACGCCAAGCAACGGCAGGCCTGTCGAACGGGCCCATTGGGTCGTCAGATAGGATGGATGCAGATCATGGACCACCAGTTCGGGTTTCGTCCTGAAGATCCGTTGCAGGTGTTCCGAGACGGCATCGAAATTGCGCCAGGCCTCGAAGTTCTTCATGTCCCCGATATGCTGGCTCATGATCGCCTCGGAACCTTTCATCAGACAAAGGGCCGTCTTCAGCTCCCCACCGGTCGCGAGCACGGCAGGCCCTCCCTCTTTCAGGAAAAGCGGAGCGGGTACGTATCCACGGCTTCTTCTGATGATGCGCATCCGTCCGCCAAGCCGCATGGCGACCGAATCATCGCACCGCTGGGCGATCGGACGGTCGTGCATGAGGAAGAGGTCCGCAATACCACCAAGCCGCTCCAGCGCCTCCTCGTTGCCGGAAGCGATCGGCTCCTCGCTGATGTTGGCGCTCGTCATCACCAGCACCGGCGGTGCATCGTGCATGAGCAGATGGTGCAGAGGTGCATAGGGCAGCATCACGCCGAGAAGGTCGTTGCCCGGAGCGACCGAGCGAGCGACACCCGGTGCATGCTTTTTATGGAGCAGTACGATAGGCGCTTCAGGCGAAACGAGGGCGGCCGCCTCATCTTCGCCAATCTCGCACAGCGCATGGGCGGTCTCCAGGTCTCGCGCCATGACGGCGAAAGGTTTCTCTTCGCGCATCTTTCTATGGCGAAGGCGCAGCACCGCTTCGTCGTTCGACGCATCGACCGCAAGGTGGAAACCGCCGATTCCTTTGATGGCAAGAATCTCACCGGCTGCAAGCCGATCCGCCGCCACGGCGATGACATCGTCAGCATCGAGCACGGCTCCGGACCGGTCGCAGAGGGTCAGCTTAGGGCCGCAGACCGGGCAGGCATTGGGCTGGGCATGGAACCTTCGATCCGATGGATCACCATATTCCTGTGCACAATCGGGACAAAGGGCAAACCCCTTCATCGTGGTAAGTGGCCGGTCGTAGGGTATACCTTCGACGATGGTATAGCGGGGTCCGCAGTCCGTGCAGTTGGTGAAGGGATAACGGAAACGCCTGCCGGAAGGGTCTTCGAGGTCCCTGAGACAGGCCTTGCAGGTAGCGATGTCCGGAGAGATCATGGTGTCGATCGCTTCTCCGCCTGAAGAACCGGCAATCTCGAAATCCCTGCCGCTCCCCTGCGGTTCGATCTCCACGCATTTCACCGAAACGATCCGAGCAAGCGGAGGCGCCTCTTTTTCGAGAGCCTCCCGGAAACGGTCGAGCAGGGCTACAGGTCCCTCGACCTCAACCTGCACTCCGGAAGGGGTGTTCCGTATAAAACCGCCAAGTCCGTATCGACCGGCAAGCCTCCAGACGAAGGGCCGGAAACCGACCCCCTGAACGATGCCGCAGACCTCGATGCGAAGCCGCGCGACGCCGCCGGGATGCTGTTCCCCAGGCTTCCTCAGAGGCGCTCCAGTCTCGAAGTCAGCCACGCCTTCCATCGATCGAGTCCTTCGCCGCTCCTGGCGGAGACTTCGATCCACTCGAGATGGTGGTTGACCTGCATCGCGTACTCACGGCACTTCGCGGCATCGAAATCGACGTACGGCAGAAGATCGGTCTTGTTCAGGATGCAGACGTCCGCATGATGGAACATGGTCGGGTACTTCAGCGGCTTGTCCTCGCCTTCGGTGACGCTGATCACGACAACCCGGGCCGCCTCGCCAAGGTCGAACATGGCCGGACAGACCAGGTTCCCGACATTTTCGATACAGAGCAGCGAACGCTCCTGCAGATCGAGCTCCCGGATGGCACGCTGCACCATGAGCGCATCGAGATGGCAG
>JAAXXJ010000458.1 GCA_013334545.1 Nitrospirota bacterium
CTCCAGTTGGTCGATCTCGCTGAAGATCCGGTCGAGGGCCTGCGCGTCGGTCGCGCGGAAGTAGCGTCCCCCGGTGATCTCGGCGATTCGCTGCAGCGTCGCGTCGTCGACCTGCGCCGGCATCCGGACGTAGCGCTTCCCGAAGAGGGGATCCTCCACGGGCCGCAAGCCGACCGCTGATCCATCCTGCGCCACGACAGCCGAAGTACCGACCAGCAGCGCCAAGCAGAGGGCGGGCAGGATGCTGACGCGATGGGGAAGTCTCACGAACCCACCTCCTTGTCAGGCGAACGGTAGGCGATGACCTCGACACGTTCGAGCGTGATGAGACCCTCACCGACCATGCCATCGAGCTCCGGGAGCACGGCACGGATCCTGGCCTCCTCGTCCACGACCTCGATGAGGATGGGCAGGTCCGACGAGAGGTGGAGGATGCGCGTGGTGTGGACGCGCGCGTTCCGACCGAAGCCCTCGACGCCGCGCAGGACCGTGGCCCCGGCGAGTCCGCGTTGGCGCAGCAGCTGGACGATGGCCTCATAGAGGGGACGGCCATCGTGATGATCGGATTCGCCGATGTAGATGCGCACCAGCAGCGCCGGACCATCGATCTTCATGGCAGGGCTCTCCCGACGGCCAGTCCGGCCACGACCGCGATCATGCCCACGACGACGGAGCCAGCGAGGTTGGCGAGAGCGAAGACGAGGTCGCCCTCCTCGACGAGGCGCCAGGACTCCAGCATGAGCGTCGAGAAGGTCGTGTAGGCGCTGATGAAGCCGACCATGATGGGCACGCGCACCTCCGGCGACAGCACTGCCCGGTCCACGGCCAGGGCGAAGATCACGCCCAGCGCGAACGAGCCGGAGATGTTGATGACGAACGTGCCCCACGGGAAGCGTCCGCCGGCCAGGTCGTCCACCCAGCCTTGGAGCAGGTAGCGGGAGACAGCGCCGGCGGCTCCTCCGACGGCGATCCAGGCCAGGGTCATGCTGCCTATCGTCGCACTCCGCAGGCCGGCACGACGGGCCGCCCGCCCCGGCACGGGCCGGTGTTCAACCTGGATCAACCGGACACCTGGAGCGACGCCGATCAGGTCACGCACACCGACACCACCCGGTACGGGCACGCCCGGGCCGAGGCCTGGCACCGGATGCAGCGGTAGACCTGACCGTAACCGGAGGTTCAACGGCAAGTGAATATCACTACATATGGACCGGTCCGAATGGCTTTACGGCGACTACTGAAGATCTTGCAGGCATCCTACCTGGAGAATATACTGTGACAGCCACTGACTTCAACGACTGCTCAATTACTGTCTCAATGCTTGTCAGACCAAAGAATGAGATATGCCTCAAAATTCCTGAAGCTTTCTCGCCAAACGGAGACCTGATCAACGACACCTGGGATATTGATGCTTATAATGAAAACATTGAGCTCAGCGACCTTTATCCTGATATTGTCATCAAGGTCTTCAACAGGTGGGGCCAGAAGTTATGGGAATCAGAGCCTGGCTATCCTGAACCATGGGATGGAAGAAGCAACGGCATCAAGCTGCCAATCGACTCGTACCATTACACGATTGATCTTGGTAACGAATCAAGATTGATAATTGGAAGTATAACAATTGTATATAAATCAATGGAACCATAAAGGGTAAACTCTATAACCGTGAAAAGACTGATCATCATATTATTCTTTACAGTTGCCGGAGCACAATTCTCATTTGCCCAGCAGATGCCACTGTACAGCCAGTATCTGTACAACAAGTTCCTGATAAATCCTGCTGCCGCAGGAAGCGAAGGTTATACAAGCTTCAACATCACGGCCAGGGAGCAGTGGATCGGATATGCGGGAGCACCGAGAACCTACTCCCTCAGCTACCAGACGAGGTTTACAAAAAAGAAGTATTCACTTGATAAGAACATTTTCGGTAACAATAAATACAGGGCAAAGACAGAAGGCAGGACAGGACTGGGTATTGGTCTTATCAGCGACAAGAACGGACTCGTTCAGAGAACAGGTTTCCAGGTGGCGTATTCATATCATGTTTGGGTACAGGATTATACCCAGCTGTCGATGGGTCTTGCTGCCACCGGGTATCATTATATTATCAATGCCGATGACGAAAGTTTCAAAGATCCTTCTGAACCGTGGCTGACTGACAATCTCCGGAGAGGGGTATTTGTTCCCGATTTGTACTTCGGCCGCT
>JAAXXJ010000001.1:0-8729 GCA_013334545.1 Nitrospirota bacterium
AAGACGGGTGCCCAGAAATTTCACCTGCACCCAGCGATGACGAGTGCGATAGCGCGAGTGCAGGGTGTAGGGCCGCTCCAGGGACGTGCGGGGTTGGGGGTAATTCCCATGCGAAAATCCAGGCAGGCGACCGAGTCCGAGGGTGAAGCATTTCGGATGTCTGAGCCCGCAGGGCGAGTTTCCGAAATGTACCGAGGACGACCGAGCATGCCGTAAAGGATTTTCGCCGGGTGCCCTTCTTTGGGTCACCTTTCTTGGGCACGCAAGAAAGGTGACAAGAGCATATATATCATTACATGACCCACTCAGATGGGCGAAGACCCTATGTTATTCATCGACCTCCTCATCATTTTCCTCCTGATCCTGATCAACGGCTATTTCGCTGCTTCCGAGATCGCGCTCATCTCCCTGAGAAAGAGCAGGGTCCGCCATCTGGTAAAATCGGGTGACCGATCCGCGCGCCGCGTACAGGGCCTCCAGGAGGAACCCGAGCGCTTCCTCGCGACCGTCCAGATCGGGGTGACCCTGGTCGGCACCCTGGCTTCGGCGATCGGCGGCGTCATTGCCATCGAGCGAATCAAACCGTTCTTCGCTTCGCTCCCGGTCGATTTCATCAGCAAGGCGGCAGAGCCCCTCGCCGTAGCGCTGGTCGTGAGCGGCATTACCTACATTACCCTTGTAGTAGGAGAACTGGTGCCGAAGTCGATCGCCATCCGCTACTCCGAGGGGATCTCGTTCTTCACGGCCGTGCCGATCGACACGCTATCGCGTCTGTTCCGACCTGTTCTCCGCGTGTTGACAGTATCGAACAATATCATCCTGGGTCTCTTCAAGATTCCGGCAGAGCACGAGCCCGTGCTCGTATCCGAGGATGAGGTCAAATATCTTATCCGGGAAGGCCGCAAGACCGGCGTTTTTGAACCGTCCGAGGAGGACCTGATTCACAGTGTGTTCAAATTCACCGATACGGTGGTCCGCGAGGTCATGGTGCCCCGCACCGATATCGTGGGCATCGGCACCGGCAGCGACCTCGAGGCCATTCTCCGCATCATGAACGAAAAGGGCTATTCACGCCTTCCGGTATATTCAGGCACCATTGATAATGTCCTCGGCGTGGTGAATCTGAAGGACATCCTGTCGCTCCTTATGCAGAACAAGCCATTCGTTCTGGAAGAGGTGCTCGGGAAGCCCTATGTCGTGCCGCCGAACAAGAAGGTGAGTGTTCTGTTGAAAGAGATGCGCGAGCGCCGGATCCACCTCGCTCTTGTCGGAGACGAGTACGGCGGCATTGACGGTCTGGTTACCATGGAAGACCTCATCGAGGAGATCGTGGGCGACATCCGCGATGAGCAGGAAAAGGACCTCCGGGAGATCGACGAGGTTGCATCAAACCGGTACATCGTCGACGGAAAGACCGACATAGGGAAACTGAACGAAAAGCTGGGCGTGAAACTGCCTGAGGAGGACTTTGAGACCGTGGGGGGGTTCGTCCTCGGACTGTTCGGCCGGCTGCCGGCCGAGGGAGACCAGGTCCGCTTCGAGAACCTGATGTTCACCGTGCTCCGGCTCCGCAGGAACCGGATCGCGCGCATTCGCATCCTTAAATATGCTGAAGAACAACCGGAGAAAGGGGATCATGATGACACCGATCGTGCTTGAAACGAACCTTGCAGGCCTTACGCCTCCGAAACGCGGGAAGGTCCGGGATATCTACGACCTGGGGGAGAGCCTCCTGATAATCGCCACGGACCGCATCTCCGCGTTCGACGTGGTCCTGCCGAACGCGATCCCGGAAAAAGGACGGGTCCTGACTCGGATATCGGAATACTGGTTCTCCAAGACCGCCGATATCGTCAAGAACCATCTGATTGCCACGCAGCTCAAGGATTTTCCCCCGGTCTGCCGTCAGCATGCCGACCTTCTCGAGGGCAGGAGCATGCTTGTCAAGAAGGCAAGGCCGCTTCCGATCGAGTGCATCGTCCGGGGCTATCTCACCGGTTCAGGGCTCAAGGAGTATCGTTCCACCGGGTCCGTTTCCGGGATCAAACTGCCGTCCGGGCTCACCGAGGCCTCGCGCCTGCCTGAGCCGATCTTCACCCCGTCGACCAAAGCGGAGGCGGGGGAGCATGACATCAATATCGACTTTAAGGCCGTTGCTGACCTTGTAGGGAAGGACATTGCCGAAAAGGTCAGATCGACGACCCTTGCCATCTACCGCCGCGCCTGTACGATCGCCGAACCCAAGGGAATCATCATCGCCGATACGAAGCTTGAGTTCGGGATCTACGACGGTGACGTCATGCTGATCGACGAGGTGCTGACGCCTGATTCATCGCGGTTCTGGCCGATGCAGGGATACACCGTCGGAACCGCCCAGAAGAGCTTTGACAAACAGTTCGTGAGGGACTACCTCCTTGCCCTCAACTGGAACCAGAAGCCGCCGGCACCGAAGCTCCCCGATGACGTGGTACAGCGGACGAGCGAGAAATACCTCGAGGTGCTCTCCCTGCTTACATCCTGAACAAGAGCTCGTGGTCTTCGACGGGATCATGGCCGCGGGACAGGGGCAGGATGACAACTCGGATTTCGAACCTGCACATCCGGTCGAGCCTGATATCCTGTTCAAGCATAGTTTGCGGTCGTTTTGATCGCTTCGAAGAGGAAATCGACTCCTCAGGAACAAACGTGTTTCTCCTTGACAGCAAAGCCAGGACAGGTATAATCAGCGCTCACTGCGCTGTAGGAAAGGAATCTTCATGGAAGACTACAACGAACTGATCCAGCAGCGGTTCAAGAAGCTTGCTGAGATCGGTGCGATGGGAAAACGGCCCTACGCCGGCAGGTATACGGTCACCGCATCGTCCCAGGAACTGCTTTCTGTGCACGGCTCTACAAGCAAGGAAGGCTTCGAGAAAGAGCGTGTCACGGTATCCCTGGCCGGAAGGATCGTCGCGCTCCGGAGTTTCGGCAAGGCCGGTTTTGGCCATATCCAGGACGGAACGGGCAGGATCCAGGTCTATTTCCAGAAGAACACGCTCGGTGAAGAACAGTACGCGTTTTTCAAAAAGCTCGATATCGGCGATTTCATCGGCGTGAAGGGTTTCCTGTTCCGGACCAAAACGAACGAGCTCACGATCGACATGGAAGACTTCACGCTCCTTGCCAAGTCACTTCGGCCGCTGCCGGAAAAATGGCACGGCTTGACGGACGTCGAGATCCGCTACCGGCAGCGGTATGTCGATCTGATCGTGAATCCCGAGGTCAAAGCGGTCTTTCTGCTTCGCACGAAGATCATCCAGTCCATCCGTTCCTTCCTGAACGCTCGCGGATTCCTTGAAGTAGAGACCCCCATGATGCAGACCATTCCCGGCGGGGCCACGGCCAGGCCGTTCAAGACCCATCATAACGCCCTGGACATGGACCTTTTTCTGCGCATCGCCCCCGAGCTCTATCTGAAGCGCCTTCTCGTCGGCGGCTTTGAACGGGTCTACGAGATCAACAGGAACTTCCGGAACGAGGGAATCTCGACGCGTCATAATCCCGAGTTCACCATGCTCGAGTTCTACCAGGCCTATGCCGATTATCGAGACCTGATCGAATTGACCGAACAGATGATCAGTTCCGTGGCCGGCGAGGTCATCGGCACGACGAGCATCACCTACGAAGGACACGCCATCAACCTTGATCCGCCCTGGAAAAAGATGACCTTTCTGCAATCGCTCAAAGAGGCGGGCGTACGCGATGACGTGCTGGCAGATGCCGACAAGGCCCGGGAGTATGCGAAAAAGCTGGGAGCCCAGCTGCAGGGAGGTGAGCCCCTCGGGAAGATATGGAACGAGATCTTCGAGGCGCTGGTGGAGCCTAACCTCATCCAGCCGACGTTCATCACCGATTATCCGACCGACATCTCGCCGCTCTCGAAGAAGCGGGAGGACGACCCGAGCTTCGTCGAGCGGTTCGAGCTCTTCGTGGTAGGACGGGAGATGGCGAACGCGTTCTCGGAGCTCAACGATCCCGTGGACCAAAAGGAGCGGTTCCTGAAGCAGGTCACGGAGCGGGAAGCAGGGGACGACGAGGCACACCAGATGGACGAGGACTTCATCCGCGCGCTGGAATACGGCATGCCGCCGGCCGCCGGCGAAGGGATCGGGATCGACCGTCTCGTCATGCTCCTCACCGGGTCGCCTTCCATCAGGGACGTCATCCTGTTCCCGCAGATGAAAAAGGAAAAACCCTAACGTGTCATTTACCACAGAGGCACAGAGGTCACGGAAAAAAATGAATGTGCGATTGTTTCGAAGGCAGGATCTTCTCATTCGCTATATCTCCGCGTGCCGCCTTCATCGTTTAGGACTTCCTCTGTGTCTCCGTGCCTCCGTGACGGAATTATACGTCCCATGAAACTACCTTTCGAACTCTTCATCAGCCTCCGTTACCTGCGCAGCAAGAGGCGCTACCGGACGGTCTCGCTCAACACCTTCATCTCCATTGCCGGTGTGGTGATCGGCGTTGCCACGTCCATCATGACCCTGTCGGTCATGACCGGGTTCCAGGGGTATTTCCGCGACAAGATCCTTTCGGCGATCTCCCACGTGGTGGTGATGGAATACGCAGGCAAGGGGGTCCGGGACGAGAAGGAGCTCCAGGAAAAGGTCGCGCGGATCCCCCATGTGACGGCGACCACGCCCTTCATCATCAGCCAGGTCATGCTGGCGGCACGCGAGCGCGTCCAGGGTGTCGTCGTACGCGGCATCGACCCGCGCACCGAGGGAACGGTAACGGACCTGGAGAAGAACATGCGCCAGGGCTCGCTCCTGCGCCTTGAGCGCCCCGCCAGGGACCGGCCCGGCATCGTGATCGGCGAGGACCTCGCCCGGAAGTTCGGCGCGACGATCGGGGACACCATCACGATGGTGAATCCCATCGGCGAGGAGAGCGCCATGGGCATGGTGCCGAAGATGCGGAAGTTCGACCTCGTCGGCATCTTCGACGCGGGCATGTACGATTACAACACGACCTTTGCGTACATATCCATCCCCGAGGCCCAGAAGTTCTTCAACATGCCGGAGCGGATCAGCGGCATCCAGGTCCGCGTTGATGATATCTATAACGCCGCGGCGATCGCAGAATCGATCCAGACCGCTGTCGGCTTTCCCTACTACACACGGAACTGGATCGAGATGAACAAGAACTTCTTCTCCGCCCTGAAGCTTGAAAAGATCGGCATGTCCCTCATCCTGGTGGTCATCATCATCGTTGCGTCCTTCAATATCATCGGCACGCTCACCATGATCGTGATGGAAAAGAGCCGGGAGATCGCCATCCTGAAGTCCATGGGGGCCGCAGAGCGAAGCATCATGAGGATCTTCATGACCAGCGGTCTGATCATCGGAGCCGTGGGGACGGTCCTGGGATCGGCCATCGGGTACGGCGCCGTGGTCATTATCGCGAAGAGCGGGGTCATCACCCTGCCCAAGGACGTGTACCAGGTGAGCCACCTGCCGCTGTCCATCACCGGCTATGATATCCTGTTCATTTCCCTCATGGCCCTGGGCATCAGCTTCCTCGCCACGATCTACCCCGCATGGCAGGCGGCGCGCCAGGACCCGGTGGAAGTGCTTCGGTACGAATAATACCGCTTGTATTGCTAGAGAGGCGGGCAAGTCGTGAACTCCGATTCACAGATTGCGCAGATTGACGCAGATTAAGCCTTGAGAAGCCTCGCAGACAGAGTTACAAAATCCGCGTAATCCGTGTAATCTGCGGACAGATGATCGCCTCTTTCCAGGATTGAAGCTCCCTGCAGCAAGCTGCAGGGAATCTTCGATCCTCAAGGTAGTTACCATTATTCTAATCGCTCGCTAATCCCGCAGCAAGACTTCGGCGAGCTCAGTCGAGCCGCTACGGGGAATGCGCTCGCTCCTGGATTCAGAGATTTGCATAACGAACGATGTGTGTTATTCAATTTATAAGGAGGCTGCAATGGCACAGAAGGGCGGTACGTTGAAAAAAATCATCATGACGATCATCCTGCTTGTTCTGCTCGGCATCGTGTTCGTCCTCATGGGTGGGGGGAACTTGCTGAGATCGGCGGGGAAGAAGCTGGAAGGGGCCGGCAAACAGGCCGATACCATCAAGCAGACTGTAGAAGAAAAAGCGGCGACCCTGGAAAAGAAGGTGGAGAAAGGGATCGAATCGGTGAAGCAGGGAGAAAAAAAATAAGTACCGCATTGATCGACATACAGCAGCTCCGGAAGAACTTCCGGAGCGGCGACGAGACCCTCCACATCCTGACCGGGATCAACCTGCATGTCGGGAAAGGTGAGATGCTCGCCATCGTGGGCGCCTCGGGCGTGGGCAAGAGCACCTTCCTGCACATCGTGGGCGGACTCGAAAAACCCACCTCGGGGAGCGTCCGGTACGGGGATATTGACGTGTACTCGCTGCCGTCGGACCGGGTCGCGAAGTTCCGCAACGAACGGGTGGGCTTTGTGTTCCAGTTCCACCACCTGCTCCCCGAATTCTCGGCCCTGGAGAACGTCATGCTGCCGGGCCTCATCAGGAACATGGACCGGGAGCAGGCGATGGACCTCGCCAAGTCCCTCCTCAACGAGGTAGGCCTCGGTGAGCGCATTCATCACCGGCCCGGTGAGCTTTCAGGAGGAGAGCAGCAGCGCGTTGCCGTGGCCCGGGCACTGGTGCTGCGGCCCGATGTGATCCTTGCCGACGAGCCGACGGGCAACCTCGATACCCATACCGGCGAGGCGGTCCACGAGCTCCTGAAGACGCTGAACCGGGAAAAGGGGATCACCTTTATCATCGTGACGCACAATGACCACCTCGCCCGCCAGGCAGACCGCGTGTTCAGGATGGCCGAAGGAAACCTTACCCTCGAGAGCTGACCCGGACTGGCCCCGTTAGAGGCGGCTGCCTCTAAAAGCGGGGCAAGCCGGAAATATGTCTTCCACCCCAGTTACATCGTGTCGGCCAAGAGTTCCACCAGCAGATATGGCCTCTCCAGGACAATTCAGAAATAAATAATCCGTCATTCCCGAACGATCCTATCGGGAATCCAGTGTTTTTCAGACAAGTCCCTGGATTCCGGGTCAAGCCCGGAATGACGGCTAAGAATATCATGTCCGATATCGACAATCTTTTGTCGTTGTTGAAGGTATAAACTCCTAACGCCTGCACACCAACGACACCCATTTCCCATCATTAAACCGTTCAATACAGTCCAATCCGCTGCTCTCCGCAGCTCTAACCACTTCATCATTCTGCCCTTTGAGAATGCCCGACATGATGACGATCCCTGCCGGCGCGAGGCGTGATGCGATCTCGCCGGACAGCTGGACAAGCGTTCCTGATATGAGGTTCGCCGCGATCATATCATAATTACCCTTACACCGGTCGATCCCGCCCTCGAGCAGTTCGATCCTTCCCGCCTTGTTTAAGGCAATATTTCTGCGCGATGCCTCGATCGCCAGCGGATCGGTGTCAGCGCCGACAACCGATCGAAAACCCAGGGCGAGAGCGGCTATTGCCAGAAGCCCGGTCCCCGTTCCGAGGTCGAGGAACCGGTCCAATTTGACCTCACCAGCATACTGTTCCATCAGGACAAGACAGGACCTCGTAGTTTCGTGGTGACCGGTGCCGAAGGCCATGCCCGGGTCGATGATCAGCGGGATGCGGTCTCCGGCCTGGTGCTCCCAGGGCGGAAGGATCAAGAACCGGGTCCCGACGTCGACCGGTTTAAATGCCTTCTTCCACGACTCGTTCCAGTCCGCGTCAGGGAGGATGGTATGCTCGACCTTCAGTGTGAAGCGATGACCTGCCTGGGAAAGGAGCACTTGGCCGATCTCAAGCTCTTGAACGATGGAACCAGGGGAGGAAGATGCTGGAAAATAGGCGGTCACTGACCCGTCCCCTTCGATAATGCCGAGCGATCCGAGCGCCATAAGCCGGTTGACCATGATCTCGCGGACCGGATCAGGGAGGGTTATCAGGAACTGGTGATAGGACATGCCCGGTATCCTAAATGACCCGGCTGCTTTTGTCCATGAGAATGTTCCGGAATGTCACCTGCACGGTCGCCGGAACACCGTTCGAGGGAGTGGACATCATCAGGGTGCTGCCTTAAAATGCCGAAAAAACGCTTGCAATTCGTCGGTTAGTGTGTTAAAAAGCACCATCACTCTGGAGAAACTTTCTGGGAGTGGGCATCAACTTGCCCACTCTTTTTATTTGGAGCGCCGATGCCCGACCTTCAGGAACAGATCCAGCGGCTGCTTGACCCGATCCTGGGATCCCTTGGCCTGACGCTGTGGGACCTGGAGCTCAGGAAACAGGGCCCCCAGTGGCTCCTGCGGATCTACATCGACCGCGAAATGGACGGGGTCACCCTGGGCGACTGCGAAGCGGTGAGCCGGGACCTCGGGACCATCCTGGACGTTGAGGATGTCATTCCGCATTCCTATACCCTGGAAGTTTCCTCGCCCGGGCTTGACCGTTCCCTGAATAATGAGGGTTGAAAGGATATTGGGAAGGATGTATTGCCAGATAATGCCGGCATTTGTCCTTCCAACCGCTTTTGCTGAAACGACATAATCGCGGCCCCAAACAGAGAGCGAGGTGGCGCGAGTCACTCTTGCAAATATAGGAATATTGAAGATACCGATGGCGATCATACTGTTGATGATTCCCGGCCCTAAAATGGAGGTAATGAGGAT
>JAAXXJ010000001.1:8739-24397 GCA_013334545.1 Nitrospirota bacterium
CTTTCAACCGATCAACGGAGGGAAGGTCTTCAGGGGGAAGCTGGTCGGCCTCGAGGACCTGGTGGTGGTCCTTGAGCAGGACAGCGGAGAAACGCTTCGGATCCCGCTCGACAATGTATCCAAGGCGTCGCTGGAAGTGGTCTTGTAACGGGGAAAAAAATTTTGCGGACTATCTCATACCGGAGTCTTTATATACCTTCAGGAGGCAGAAGAGCATGGGACAAGAGCTGATACAAGTGATCGATCAGATCAGCAAGGAAAAAGGCATATCCCGGGAAATGGTGATCGAAGCTGTCGAGACAGCGCTGGTAAGCGCAGCCAAAAAGAAGTACGGCGCGCAGCGGATTGCCGTCCAGATCGATCCGAAGCGGGGCGACATAGTCATGTACGCCTACAAGAAGGTCGTTCCCGAAGTGACCAATCCCGATGAGGAGATCACGCTGGACGATGCCGTAACGCTGTTCCCGGAAGCGCAGCTGGACGGCGAGGTCCCTCTCCAGGTCGAGTTCGAGGGTTTCGGCCGGATCGCCGCCCAGACCGCGCGTCAGGTCATCGTGCAGAAGGTCCGCGAGGCGGAACGGGACGTCGTGTTCAAGGAGTTCAACGACAAGATCGGTCTGCTGGTGAACGGCATCGTCCTGCGCCATGAAAAAGGCGCCTATTTCATCGACCTCGGCAAGACCGAGGCGGTCCTGCCGGCACGGGAGCAGGTGCCCCGGGAGAACTACCGGCGCGGTGACCGCATCAGGGCGCTTGTGCTCGAAGTGAAGGACACGTCCAAGGGGCCCCAGGTGGTGCTGTCGCGCAGCCATCCTGATTTCGTGGCCAAGCTCTTCGAGATGGAGGTCCCGGAGATCTACGAGAACATCGTCGAGGTCAAGGGCGTCGTCCGGGAGGCCGGGGACCGCACCAAGATCGCTGTCGCTTCCAAGGAGAGCCAGGTCGACCCGGTGGGGGCCTGCGTCGGGATGAAGGGCGCCCGGGTCCAGGCCGTGGTACGCGAGCTCCGCGGCGAAAAGATCGACATCATCCCGTGGTCCGAGGACCCGCGCATCTTCATCGCCAAGGCGCTCAGCCCGGCAGTGGTGGAAAAGGTCGGCGTGACCGAAGAGGACCGTGCCGCCCTGGCCGTGGTCGCCGATGCGCAGCTGTCCCTGGCGATCGGCAAAAAGGGCCAGAACGTCAGGCTTGCGGCAAAACTGACGGGCTGGAAGATCGATATCCTGAGCGAGTCGGAATATGAGCAGGAGCGCCAGAAGGAGCGCGATCAGGAGATCGAAGCTGCCATCGCCGAGGAGACCCGCAAGATGGCCGAGGAGACCGAGGCGGCCGAGACCCTGGAGGCGGAACATGCCGAAGCCGAAGCCGAGGCCGAGGTCAAGGCCGCGTCGGATATCACGAACGTCGACGGAGTGGGGCAGAAGACCGCTGAGCAGCTCCGACAGGCGGGCTACGATACCATCGAAAAGATCGCGGCCATGACCGACGAGGACATCCTCGCGGTGCCCGGCATCGGGGAGAAGACCGCCCAGAAGATCCTCCTCTCGGCCCGGGCCCTGCTGAATAAGTTGTAAACCATGACCAGGCATCATCAGCCGCAGAGGACCTGCATCGGATGCCGTCAGGTGTTCGGCAAGGACGAGGTTGTCCGGATCGTGGCAGGGCCGGCCGGAGCCGTCATCGACTACCGGGAAAAGCTCCCGGGCCGCGCTGCTTATGTCTGCCCCCGGCTCGACTGCATCCAGAAGGCATTGAGCCGTGAGAACCTGTCCCGCGCACTGCATGGAAGGACCGCAGCTCCTGATACGGACACGTTCGTCGGGCAGCTTGCCGCGTCCATCACCGAAAAGATCCGCTCCTTGCTTACCATGGCGGTCAAGGCGGGAAGTCTCGCCGCCGGTGCTTCTGCCGTCGATGATGCCCTGCAAAAAGGACGGGTGGAGATGCTCATCTTTGCCGGCGATGTCTCGGAAGGCACGCGGGGAAAATTATGTTCCGGGAGCCCGCTTCCTTCGCGGCAGGCAACGCTCTTCACCCGGGACGAGATGGGGCAGATGGTGGGACGCGAGCTCGTCGGCGTGGTCGGCATCCTCGAAAAAGGCTTTGCTGATGCGGTCGGGAACGAGGTTGAAAGATTAAAAGGCTTGCTTAATAAGCATCTGTAGAGTAAAATGACGCTACCGATGCATCAAAATAGTTGGGGGTATTGGATTTTATGACCGTGATCAGGGTTCATGAGCTGGCAAAAAAAATGGGGGTTGAAAGCAAGGACCTTATCGCCGTCCTCGAGAAGATGGGGATCAAGGACAAGACGCCCACGAGCGGTCTGGACGATAAAGAGACCAAGTCACTGATCGATAAGCTGAAGGCCGTGCGGAAGGAAAAGGAGAAGACCAAGAAGGAAAAGCCCGCCGCCACCGAGGCCGAGGTCGCCGTTTCCCTTGAAGAACGCCGGAAGAAAGCAGCTGCGCTCATCGGCAAGTTCTCCTCGACGCTGGAAAAACCGGGGACCCGTCCCAAGCCTGCCCTCATTCCACCCAAGCCGTCCATGCCCGCACCTCCGGTCATTGCACCGGTAGGGGCCGAGAAGCCTGTCGAACTGCCTGCAGGCGGAGCACAACCTGTTCAGGTGGCGGGGACCGCCCCGTCACCGGGAGCGGCACCGAGGCCCGGTGCGCGTCCCGCTGGTCCCGCTCCTGCGGGCCGCTTCACCCCTCAGCGCCCGGGTTTCTCCGGCCGCAGAGGCGCCGAGCCCTTCGCGCCGGTCCTTGAACCATCGCTGTTTCCGCCGCCCATGCCGGCTCCCGCGCCTGCTCCCGGCGGTAAACCATCAAAGAAAAAATGGCAGAAGAAGACCGACGAAAAGGGTGACCGGGATTTCCGCGAAAAGCCTTCGTTCAAGAAGCTTCCCGACCTCAAGACGCTTCCCTCGGGAAAGCGTCTCCACCGCAAGGACGAGCGTTTCGCTCCCCATACGGATATTACCGACATCACGAAGCCGCGAAAAAAGGTCGTCAAGATCCAGGAAGGATGCACGATCAGGGAGTTTGCCGAGGTCATCGGGCAGAAGGTGGGCGACATCATCAAGAAGCTCATGATGATGGGCACCATGGCAACGCAGAACCAGACCATGGACATGGATGCCGCGCTCCTCATTGCCGAAGAATACGGCGTCAAGGCCGAGGTGGCGACGATCGAAACGGCCGAGGACGTGCTCGAAGAGGCCGTGGACACGGCCGAATCGCAGGTACCGAGGCCGCCGGTGGTCACCATCATGGGCCATGTTGACCACGGCAAGACCTCGCTCCTTGATGCTATCCGTGAGGCCAACGTGGTCGCCAAGGAAGCTGGCGGCATCACCCAGCATATTGGCGCCTACCAGGTAAGCCTGAAGGGGCGGGAGATCACGTTCCTCGACACGCCGGGTCATGAGGCGTTCACGGCCATGCGCGCCCGCGGCGCCAAGGTTACGGACATCGTCATACTCGTGGTCGCCGCCGACGACGGCGTCATGCCCCAGACCCGCGAGGCCGTGAACCATGCGAAGGCTGCCGGCGTGCCCATCATCGTTGCCATCAACAAGATCGATAAACCTGATTCCAAGCCGGACCGCGTCAAACAGGAACTCTCGGACCTTGAACTGGTCCCTGAGGACTGGGGTGGTCAGACCATTTTCTGTGAAGTATCAGCAAAGAAAAAGATTGGCATCGAGCACTTGCTGGAGATGATCCTCATCCAGGCGGACGTACTCGAACTGAAAGCGAATCCCGACAAGATGGCCCGTGGCACGATCATCGAGGCAAAGCTGGACAAGGGCCGGGGCCCGGTCGCAACGGTCCTGGTGCAGTCCGGCACGCTCCGTCCGGGCGATGTCTTCGTATCCGGCACCATGTATGGACGCGTTCGCGCGTTGAACAATGATAAGGCTGAACGCGTCGAAACCGCGGGTCCTGCCGTGCCGGTCGAAGTGATCGGATTCTCGGGCGTACCCAGCGCCGGCGAGCGCTTCATCGTGCTTGATGAGGAGCGAAAGGCCCGCGCCTTGGCCGAGTTCCGCACAGCCAAGCAGCGGACCGTAGAAATGGCAGCGATGAAGAAGGTGACCCTTGAGGACCTGCACAGCCAGATACAGGAAGGGACCGTCAAAGAGCTCAACATTGTGCTCAAGGCCGACGTGCAAGGCTCCGCCGGGGCCATCGTCGACGCCCTGGGTAAGCTTTCCACGTCGGCCGTCAAGCTCAAGGTCATCCATAGTTCCGTCGGAGCGGTCAACGAGACAGACGTGATGCTCGCCGCCGCATCCAACGCGATCATTATCGGCTTTAATATACGGCCTGAGGCCAAGGCCGCCGATATCGCCCAGCGCGAAGGCGTCGATGTCAGGATGTACAACATCATTTACAATATCATCGACGACATCAAGGCGGCCATGGAAGGCCTTCTGGAGCCAACGCTCAAGGAAAAAGTGCTGGGCCACGCCGAGGTCCGCCAGACGTTTCATGTTTCCAAGGTCGGGACCATTGCCGGATGCTCCGTCCTGGACGGCGTGATGACGCGCCAGAATGACGGGGTCAGGGTGCTTCGCGACAACGTGGTCGTCTATACCGGCAAGCTCCATTCGCTCAAGCGGTTCAAGGACGATGTTCGCGAGGTCCAGTCGGGATACGAGTGCGGTCTGGGCATCGAGAACTTCAATGACATCAAGGTCGGCGATATCATCGAAGCGTTCGTCGTGGAAAAGATCGCGACCAAGCTGTAAGAGCCCCTATGTTCATCGGCGTCTGCACGATCGAGATGCATATCCCGGAGAGCGGTTCGTTAAAGACCAAGCGGCATTCGCTCAAAAGCCTGAAGGACCGCATCCGGGCGAAGTTCAACGTTTCCGTCGCTGAAGTGGATGACAATGACCTCTGGCAGAAGGCCTCCCTTGCAGTAGCCGCCGTGAGCAACGACAAGTCCCACCTCAACCAGACGCTGGATCATGTGTTGAACCTGGTCCGTTCCGTTCCGGACGTGAGCCTGCTGGACTACCACATCGAGATATTCTGAATCCAGGAGCGAGCGCATTCCCGCAGTTTATTGCGGGATGAGCGAGCGATTAGAATAAACAGCATTACACTGAGGACCGAAGATCCCTGCAGTATGCTGCAGGGATCTTCAACGACCCATGTCAAAACCGACCTACAAGAGAGCAGAGCGCGTCAGCGATCAGATGAAGCAGGAGATCGCCGATATCCTGATGCGAAAGATCAAGGACCCGCGGATCGGATTCGTGACCGTGACGGATGTCGAGGTCGCTGATGACCTCCGGAACGCAAAGGTCTTCGTCAGCGTATACGGCGCGGAAAAGACGTCGACCCTCAAGGGCCTCGAAAGCGCATCGCCCTTCATCCGTTCCGAACTTGGCAGGCGCATGCGGATGAAGTTCATCCCCGAGCTCCTGTTCCGCTACGACGACTCCGTGGAGCGGGGGGCCCATATCATGGAGCTCCTGCATGACATTGAGGACAGGGAGGGAGGGAAGGGGACCGGCGATGAATGAGCCGGCTGATATCATCTCTGCCTTGCAGGGCTGCGGAACCGTTCTCATCTCGGTCCACAAGAATCCTGACGGCGACGCGCTGGGATCCCAGCTGGGGCTGATGATGGCGCTCGAAAAGGCCGGGAAGAAGGTCGTCGCCCACAACCTCGACCCCGTGCCTGAGATCTATCGTTTTCTACCCGGGTCCGGCCGCATCTCGACAGGTCCCCGGGTGAACGGCACCTTTGACGTATTCCTGGTGCTCGATGCGGACCCGCTTCGAACCGGTCTTTTTACCGGCGCCTGGCCGGCCCGGACGCTGATCAATATCGACCATCATGTGACCAATCGCGCGGAGTGGCCGATCACCTGGCTCGATCCCAATGCCACGGCAACCGGCGAGATGATCTACCGCCTCGTGAACGGCCTCGGGATCCCGATGGACAAGAACATGGCCCTGTGCCTCTACACGGCCATTTTCACGGACACCGGATCCTTCCGCTATTCGAACACCACGCCGGAGAGTATGCGGATCGCTGCGACGCTCATCGAGGCAGGGGCGGACCCCTGGCTCGTCACGGAGAACGTGTACGAGTCCTATTCATATAAAAGGATCAACCTTCTCGGCAAGGTCCTCGCCGGGATCGAACGGAGCCCGGACGGACGGATTGCGTGGGTGCTCGTCACCGACGAGCTGTACCGCCTGACCGGCACCACCGCGGAAGATACCGATAATTTCGTGAATTTCGTGCGTTCCATCAAGGGTGTGGAGGTGGCGGTCCTGTTCCGTCAGACAGGGGCAGAACAATACAAGATCAGCCTGCGCGCCAAGGGTCGCGTCGATCTCTCGGGATTGGCCATGACCCTCGGCGGCGGAGGTCATAAGAATGCTGCAGGCGGTGTGCTCGACGGAACATTCCCGTCTGTCCGGGAAAAGGTCATAGCCGCGGTAGGACGGGAGCTTGACGCACAGTTCGGGAAGAAGGCCGTTCCCGCCCCATGAACGGCGTTCTCATCATTGACAAGCCGCGGGGATGGACCTCTCACGATGTCGTGAGCAAGGCCCGCAGGATCCTGCAAGAGAAGCAGATCGGCCATACCGGGACGCTGGACCCCCTGGCAACCGGCGTCCTCGTCCTGTGCATCGGGAAGGCTACGAAGATCGTTCGGTATCTGGAAACGGACGACAAGGAATACACTGCCGAAATGAAGTTGGGCATCACGACCGATACCCAGGACGCGGACGGGAAGGTCCTTGAGACCAGGGCATACTCGTCGCTTTCGGTCGAACAGTTACAGGGCGCGCTGAACGCCTTTCAGGGCAGCATACAACAGCGGCCGCCGGCGTTCTCGGCGTTGAAGGTGAACGGGGTCCCGTCCTACCGCGTGGCCAGAAAAGGGACCCTTCTGGAACACGAAAAAAGGCTGGTTACGGTCCACGCGGTCAGGCTCGTCGAGTATTCTGACCCTATCGCACGCTTCACCGTGCACTGCTCCAAAGGCACCTACATCAGGACCCTGTGCGCTGACATCGGGGAACGGCTTGGCACGGGCACACATCTTATTTCCCTCATGCGGACGCGGGCAGGCCGTTTCCGGCTCGGACAGGCGCTGACCCTTGAACAGGTCGCGGAGCGGGCAGCTGCCGGCCAGGCTGAACAGATGCTGATCACGCTTAGTGACGCCGTCAGCGGATTTCCCGCATTGACCGTCGATGATTCTGATGCGCAGCGAATAGCTCACGGGAACGCCGTTTCCATACCGCCAGGTTTCGCTCCACAGGACCCGGAGGCCCCGGTACGGGTACTTGGCCGTGGTGGCAGGCTGCTTGCCGTAGCGAGGCCCCGGGAAGGGTTTCTCAGGCCTGAGGTGGTCCTTGTATGAATTTTTCCGATATCGCATAAAATGCTTTACAACCGCTTGTAAATATGATATTTTGTAACGCTTTAATCTTAATCGAAAGGGGGGTGACTGATGGACAAGGAAAAGAAAACGAACACGATCTCGACCTACCGCAGACACGCCTCGGATACCGGTTCCCCGGAGGTTCAGATCGCGCTGCTGAGCGGGCGCATCAACCACCTGACCGAACATCTGCAGGCGCACAAACAGGACCACCATTCGCGGCGGGGCCTTCTCAAGATGGTCGGCCAGCGCCGGCGTCATCTGGAGTACCTGCGGGTCAATGATCTGGACCGGTATCGTCAGATCGTTGACAAGCTTGGCTTGCGGAAGTAGCATGGGCGAACACTATCGTTCTACTTAAGGAAATGAGGATGCATGGCAACAACAGTTGAAACGGAAATAGGTGGGAAGCGCCTGATCCTGGAAACAGGCGTCATGGCAAAACAGGCAGGCGGCGCGGTCGTGGCCCGGTACGGTGATACCGTGGTCCTGGCAACGGCCGTTTCGTCGAAGGTGGAGCGGGAGAATGTCGATTTTCTACCGCTTACCGTGGATTACCAGGAAAAGGCATACTCCGCGGGAAGGATCCCCGGAGGATTCTTCAAGCGGGAAGGCAGGCAGACCGAGAAGGAGATCCTCACGTCGCGCCTCATCGACCGGCCGCTCCGGCCGCTCTTCCCTGACGGCTATTATTTCGATACCCAGGTGATTGCCTCGGTCCTGTCCATTGGCGATGAAAGTTCCATGGACCTCATGGGCATGATCGCATCGTCAGCAGCCGTGTCGATCTCCGATATCCCGTTCAACGGGCCCATCGGCGCGGTCCGCGTCGGGTACATTGACGGGAAGTTCTGCATCAATCCCGGCTTCAAGGAGATCTCGGCCTCGTCCCTGAACCTTGTCGTCGCGGGCACTGCCGACGCCATCATGATGGTGGAAGGCGGCGCCAACGAGCTTTCCGAGGACCAGATGCTCGAGGCCCTCGAAACGGCGCACCGCGAGATCAAGATGATCGTCGCTTTGCAACAGGAACTGGCGTCGAAGGTCGGGAAATCGAAGCGGGCGGTCAAGGTCGTCGAGATCGACCGAGACCTTGAAAAAGAGGTGGCGGCGCTTGCCTTGGACCGCCTCAAGACCTCGATCATCATCCCCGACAAGATGGAACGCCAGAAGACCCTGGACGTCCTTCTCGACGAGATCAAGCAGAAGCTCAAGAAAGAGGACGACCCGACACGGGGCCGGCAGATCGCCGCGATCTTTTTCAATATCGAAAAGGACGAGGTCCGCAGGATCATCCTGGAGAAGAACATACGCGCCGACGGAAGGAAACCGGACCAGATACGGCCGATCAGTTCGCTTGTCGGCCTGCTTCCCCGGACGCACGGATCTGCGCTCTTCACCCGCGGTGAGACCCAGGCGCTGGTCGTGACCACGCTCGGCACGTCCGAGGATGAGCAGCGTATCGACTCGCTCGAGGGCGAGTATTTCAAGACCTTCATGCTCCATTACAATTTTCCGCCCTTCAGCGTGGGGGAGACCAAGCCCCTCCGCGGGCCGGGCAGGCGGGAGGTCGGCCACGGCGCACTCGCGGAACGCGCTCTTAAGGCCATGATCCCGTCAAAGTTGGAGTTCCCCTATACGGTCAGGATCGTGTCTGACATCCTCGAGTCCAATGGTTCTTCATCGATGGCAACGGTCTGCGGAGGGACCTTATCCCTCATGGATGCCGGAGTCCCGATCAAAGCGCCGGTCGCGGGCATCGCCATGGGGCTGATCAAGGAGGGCGATACGGTCATCGTCCTCTCTGATATTCTCGGCCTCGAAGACCACCTCGGCGACATGGACTTCAAGGTGACCGGAACCAGCAAGGGCATCACCGCGCTCCAGATGGACATGAAGATCGAGGGCATTACAATCGACGTGATGCGGACCGCCCTCCAGCAGGCCAAGGAGGGGAGGCTGCATATCCTCGGGAAAATGCTCGAAACACTGCCGGCTCCGCGGAAGAACCTGAATCCCTTCGCGCCGCGCATCATCACGATGCAGATCAACCCCGACAAGATCAAGGACGTCATCGGCAGCGGCGGCAAGGTGATCCGCAGCATCGTCGAGCAGACCGGCGCCAAGATCGACATCGAGGACAGCGGTATCATCAACATCGCCTCAGCCGATGAGGCAGCGGCCAACAAGGCCAAGGAGATCATCAAGGGCATCGTTCAGGATGCCGAGGTCGGCAAGCTCTATATGGGCAAGGTCCGCAAGATCATGGATTTCGGCGCCTTCGTGGAGATATTCCCCGGCACCGACGGCCTCCTCCATATTTCGCAGATATCGGAGCACCGCCTCGAAAAAGTGACCGATGAACTCAAAGAAGGCGACGAAGTGCTGGTCAAGGTGCTCGAGATCGACCGCCAGGGCAAGATCCGCCTCTCCCGGAAGGAAGCCATGCGGGAACAGGGAAAAGCAAAATAGCACCTGATGGTTCTGGGCAGAAACCCCATGATGACAAGGAAATAGGATTCCGACAACGGTCCTGTTTCCTTTTTTTGTTGCGCGGAGGGTGATGTGCCGAAATACGAGGTAGCGTTCATCGGGGCCGGGATCTCCGGTCTCTACGCAGCGGCCCTGCTGGCGAAGGCAGGCAAAAAGATCATTATCGTCGATCCGGGTGAAAAGGCAGGCGGAGCCGCGGCGGAGCGGTTGGTAGACCGGTCCCGGTTCATTGCCGGTCCGAACATCGGCTACGGCTTCGAACCCGGCAGTCCTGCCCAGGTGTTCTGCGCAGGTCTCGGCCTCTCCCCAGACCAGTTCCCGGCAGCATTGCGGTTCCAGGTGGCCCTGCCGGACCGGCGTATTACCGTCTCGCCTAACGTCCAGGAGACGCTGGCTGAATTGCGCCGCGAGTTCCCCCGTGAGATCGACAGGCTTTCATGGCTTTACGGTGATGCGAACAGGCTTGCCCAGAAGGCCTCCAAGAGCGCTCTTTCCTCCTATGTTCTCGGACATCGGTCCGCCGAGGCGTACCTTCGAACCTGCCGTTTTAGCCGGGAGCTCACTGCCTACTTCGATGTGCAGTCGCGCTTCTTCTTTGGGCAGAGCATCCGGCACGTGCCCCTGGCCTCTCTGGCTCTGTTGCTGACTACCCCGCCTCGGACATTCCCGGGAGGTCTCGGCCCTATCGCCGACCGTCTGCTTTCCGTCCTTGGAGAACACCAATGCGACGTACGTTTGCGAGAACCGTGGCCTGAGCTGATCTTCCGGCGCCGCCGCATATCCGCTGTCAGAATGCCGCACGGGGCCATCGAACCGCGATCAATCGTCATCAATACCTCCTGGCAGCCACGGGAGCATACGATGTTCATCAGTGTCCGGGAGGAGGTCATCCCCGTCGGCATGGCATCTACGGTGATCTACCTGCCCGATTATGGCAAGCCGGAAGACACGGTCATCCTAACCCTCCCGCACGACAGGAGCAGTGGTGCTCCGGAAGGAACGATGCCGCTGACCGTTCTGGGAACATCACGGGAAAGGCTCCGAGAGCATAGTGAGTCAATAATTCCGTTCCTTTCCGACTGTATCGTCATAGCCGATGAGCAGGACCATCAAGCGCGAGAGTTTGCTCTTCCGAAGGAGGTCACGGTATCGTCGCCTGATCCGCTGAGCGCCGTGAAGCTCCCTGTTCCCAATTCGATCGATAATCTCTACCTATTGCCTGATTCGTCCCGTTCGCTTCACCGGTCGCTGCAGGCTGGGCAGCGTGTTGCTGACAAACTTCGATAATGATCGAAATATCCTGAAAGGAGCCAACCCACGGTTTTCGACATGGGTGGATCTAAACGCCTGATGGCCGTTTCCGCCAACGTGATCACGCTCGTGTCTTCCTTTTTCATCCGCCGTGTGCATGCGTCTGCATCCGCTCCGTACATCGATGCTTGCTCTGCCCTGTCAGCAATGCCGTGTCAAACACTCTGATCGTGGAACAACCGATCACGGAAACTTGATTCCCCGCCTTGGACATCAGTCCGAATGCCTTCTCGCTTGCGCACCAGGCAAAGTTGAAGCTCAATGTAATGTTCCGCAGACAATAAAAAACGCACGAGAGAACATGTCTCCCGTGCGTCATGAGCATTCAGCAACGTACCGCCGATTCAGGGCATCAAACCTTTGCAAGCACGTCTGATTCTACCTCCTGGAACTCGATCATATCATTTTTCATCGTAACAACGACCTTCTGGGCGTCCTTGAACCTGCCTCGGAGCATCTCCTCGGAGAGCGGGTCGGTAATGTGCTTCTGGATCGCGCGCCTCATCGGTCGGGCGCCGTAGGTCGGCTGGAAATTCTCCCGGATGAGCCATTCCTTGACCTCCTGCGCGACCTCGATATGGATATTGCGGCTCTGGAGCATTTGGACGTTCAGTTCGTTGAACAGCATATCGACGATCTGGAGGAGATGAGGATTCGTCAGCGGATGGAAAACGACAATATCGTCGATCCGGTTGAGAAACTCGGGATTGAACGACCGTTTCAGCTCAGCAATGACATTCTCCTTCATCTTGCTGTACTGGTTCTTGGAGGTGTCCTGGCGGAATCCGAGCGTGGTGTCCTTGTCGATCATTCGTGCACCCAGGTTGGACGTCATGATGACGACGGTGTTCTTGAAATCAACTTTCCTGCCGATGCTGTCGGTCAAATACCCGTCATCGAGGACCTGCAGGAGCATATTGAAAATATCAGGATGGGCCTTCTCGATCTCGTCGAAGAGAACGACCGAATACGGCCTCCTTCTGATCTTCTCCGTGAGCTGGCCGCCTTCATCGTATCCCACGTATCCGGGAGGGGACCCGACAAGACGCGAGGAGCTGAACTTCTCCATATACTCCGACATGTCGACGCGGATCAGGGCGTCCTCGCTGTCAAAGAGAAAGGTCGCCAGCGTACGCGCCAGCTCCGTCTTACCGACGCCGGTGGGCCCCAGGAAGATAAAGGAGCCAATGGGCTGTCTTCGTGCCTTGAGCCCGACCCGTGAACGCCGGATCGCACGTGATACGGCCACAATTGCCTCATCCTGTCCCACGACCCGCTTGTGCAGTTCCTCCTCCATTCTGAGCAGGCGCGATACCTCTTTTTCCTCAAGCTTCGCAAGCGGGATCCCTGTGCTATTGGACACAATGAGGGCGATCTCTTCCTCACCGATGACCGGAACGTTCTTCTCTTGTGCGTCCTTCCAGTCCTTGTGGATCCCGTCAAGGGCCTCTCGCAGGCTGTCCTCCTCCTCCTGAAGCGATTCAACGCGGACATAGTCCTTGATCCGGGTGAAGAGGTTCTTCTCCTGCTCGAGCTTCTTCAGCTTTTTTTCGATGTTCTTCAGCTCTACTGGATAGGTATTCCGGGTGAGCTTGGCCTTGGCGCCCGCTTCGTCGATGACATCGATGGCCTTGTCGGGCAGGAAGCGGTCGGTGATGTACCGGTCTGAGAGCCGTGCTGCGGCAACGATCGCCTCGTCGATGATCTTCACCTTGTGGTGTGCTTCATATTTCGGCCGCAGCCCCTTGATGATATTGATGGTCTCCTCGACGCTTGGCGGCTGAACGTAGATCGGCTGGAAGCGCCGCTTCAGGGCGCCGTCCTTCTCAATGTGCTTGCGGAACTCGTCGAGGGTCGTCGCACCGATGCACTGGATCTCGCCGCGGGCGAGGGCAGGCTTCAGCATGCTTGACGCATCGATAGAGCCCTCCGCTGCACCGGCGCCGACGAGCGTATGCAGCTCATCGATGAAAAGAATGATATTGTCGGCCTGCACGATCTCTTTCATCACGATCTTCAGGCGCTCCTCGAACTGGCCCCGATATTTGGTGCCTGCGATAAGCGCCCCGAGGTCCAAGGAGACCACGCGCCGGTTCAATACGTTCTCCGGCACGTCGGAACTGACGATTCGCTGTGCGAGACCTTCCACAATGGCGGTCTTCCCTATGCCCGCTTCGCCGATGATGACCGGATTGTTCTTGGTGCGGCGGGAAAGTATCTGCAGGACACGGTCGATCTCCTTATCACGTCCGATCACCGGGTCCAGCTTGCCGCTCTTCGCGAGGAGCGTAAGATCCCTGCTGAACTCATCAAGGGCGGGGGTGGGGCTCTTCTTTGCCGTCACCTGGGTCGCGGAACGGCGAAGATAGTTGATGACCAGCTGACGGGAACCGAGAAGGTTCACGCCGAAGCTTCTGAGGATCTTTCCGCCGATACCTTCCTCCTCACGGATCAGGCCAAGCAGCAGGTGTTCGCTCCCAATGTAGTTGTGTCCGAGCAGCCGGGCCTCCTCGACAGCGTACTCGAGGACCTTTTTCGCGCGAGGCGTGAAAGGGATGTCGCCGAACGTAAGGGTATTGCCGCTTGAAGGAAGATTGCGCTCCACTTCGACGCGGATCTGATCGATGTCGATCCCCATTTTCCTCAGGACCGCGACAGGAATGCCGTCCTCTTCGCGGAGCGTGCCGAGCAGGATGTGCTCCGTCCCGAGGTAATCGTTCTGCAGGCGCTCTGCCTCCTCGCGTGCATAGACGATGACTTTTCTTCCACGTTCAGTGAACTTCTCAAACATCATACAGGCAACCGCCTTCAGAAAAAGAATGTGCTTACCTTTGGTTAAAATATACTCCATTCAACCTTTTAAAGTCAAGAGTTGGTTGGCGTCCCTCTCATGCATGAGCGAATGGCCGTAGGAGGTTCCCTCGTGACCTTTCTGGAAAGCTGTCGTGTGGAGCAGGCAGGAGGGCCGCCGCATGACGCTTCAGGAGGGACGCGGTCAGCAAGGCATGCACTCTGCTGAACCATCTCAAGACCATGAACAGCGCATCGTCAGGACAGAACGCGCAGGGAGGAACTCTATTGACAAGGACCGGCCAAAAAAGGTACTCTTGCTGCATGATTCGAAAGGCACGGATCAGCGATGTGAGGTCCATCCAAGCCCTTGTTAATGCGTACGCAGACCAGGGACAGATGTTGCCGCGTTCGCTGAATGAGCTCTATGAGGGCCTGCGAGACTTCTCAGTCTATGAGACCGAAGGCCTCATGGGGGGAGTCTGCGCGCTTCACGTCAGCTGGGACGGTCTTGCCGAGATCCGCTCGCTCGCGGTTCAGAAGGATATGACGGGAAAGGGTATCGGTTCCAGCCTCGTCAAGGAATGTCTTCGGGAAGCCGGCGAGCTCGGCGCGACACGGGTATTCGTGCTCACCTATCAAGAAGGCTTCTTTAAAAAGCTCGGCTTTGAAGCGGTCGACAAGAAAGAACTCCCCCACAAGATCTGGACTGACTGCCTCAACTGTGTAAAGTTTCCGAACTGCGATGAGTCTTCACTGATCATCACCTTGCCCCAGAAGTAGCCTGGCACGGATACCTATGGCACATCTATTGCTTTATATGAAACTATGCAACAAGAATTACTGCTATATTTTTTTATTTTACTGTTAAAATACAATATGTTATCTGCATATATTCATATTCCCTTCTGTGTCAATAAATGTCCATACTGTGGTTTTTATTCGACACGCTATGACACTGCATTGGCGGACCGTTTCCTATCTGCACTCGATATCGAAATGCAGGTCCGTTCCCGCAATCTTCAGGACAGGCCGTTCAGCAGCATCTATATCGGCGGAGGCACGCCCACGATGCTTTCCCTGGGCCAGTTCTCCCGTCTCTTCGATCTCATCGAGGAGCATCTCCCCGTAACAGCAGATTCCGAGATCACCGTCGAATCGAACCCCGGCACGATCACGGCAGGTACGCTCGATCTGCTCAAGGACCGCGGCGTGAACCGTTTCAGTATCGGGGTTCAGTCGTTCTCCGATCAGGTCCTTGCCGTGCTCGGCAGGGCCCATTCTGCCGACAGAGCGTTCGACGCCGTGCGTGCTGCCCGTGAAGCAGGATTCGGGAACATCGGAATCGACCTGATCTACGGTGTCCCGGAGCAGACCGAAGAGCACTGGCAGAGGACCATCGAAGCGGCGCTTTCACTTCAACCGGAGCATCTTTCCGCGTATAGCCTGTCCCTTGATGAAGGCTCTCCGTTGAGCCGTGAAGCCCAGGCAGGCAGGTTCATGCTGCCCGATGATGAAGTCGTCTTCGGTGAGAGTATCGATCGTCGCGACGATGTAGCCCCAATCGGTCGTCGACAGTCCATCGCCGGCGCTCCTGACATGCATCCCGGTGGGCACGATGGCCGAAAAGGGCTTGGC
>JAAXXJ010000001.1:24407-36405 GCA_013334545.1 Nitrospirota bacterium
TGGCACGGCGATTCGATCCCTTGCGGAAGCAGGATTGCGGCAATACGAGATCTCGAACTTCTGCGTCCCCGGCCGAGAATGCAGGCATAACTGCAATTACTGGGCCCGCGGTGAGTACCTGGGCCTAGGCCCTGGCGCATGGTCCTTCATCGGGAATACGCGCTCGATGACCATCGCAGATGTCAACGAGTACATCGCCCGCATGACGGGCGGCATCCCCGCGATCGACACCAGGGACGTGATGAACCGGGACCAATCGGCAGCGGAGACGCTGTTCCTGGGGCTCCGCAGGACAGACGGCATCGACCTGGATCATTATGACCGGATGTTCGGACCGGTCGCGACGAACAGCCTCCGGAAGAAGATCAAGAAACTTGACGGCTCGGGACTCTTCCAGATCGAGAACACCAGGCTCTCGCTTACCATGCGGGGGTTTCTGCTTTCCAACGAGGCCCTAACCAGCATCCTCCCATGAATTTTGTTTACAGCTGTACCCGTTAATGCTATAGTGGTTTGTTTTTATTCAGGGAACTGGGGAGGACCGAATCATCTTGTTCAATCTGCATAGGGCTGCTTGGCTGTTCGCATTCCTGGTGCTTCTTGCGTCGGTCCCCGTCATTGCTCCTGCCGAAAATGCGACTGTCACGCTGATCGAGGTCCAGGGGAACCGTCGGATCGAGACGGCAACGATCCTCGCAAAGATCAAGACCCGTGAAGGATCGGTTTTCTCCCCGGCGCAGGTGAAAGAGGACATCAGGACCCTTTATCAGCTCGGCCACTTCGAGGATGTTCAGGTGAAGACCGAAGGCTTTGAAAAGGGCCTCAAGGTGATCATCTGGGTCAAGGAAAAACCGCTCATCCGGGAGATCAGCTTTGAAGGGAACACCGAAGTCACCGCGGAAACGCTGAAAGAGATCGTTACGCTGCTGCCACGGACCGCGTTCAACCAGCAGCTGGTCCAGGACAACGCCGAGAAGATACGCATCAAGTATCAGGACAAGGGATACTATCACGCTGTTGTCGTGCCCGTGATCGTCGAGCTCCGGGGCGGCGACAAGAACATCGTCTATTACATCGAAGAGGGAGAGAACATCACCTTAAGCGAAATCATCCTGTCCGGCAACCATGCCATCTTGTCCGACGAGATCAAGGAGGTCATGAAGAACAAGGAGCACTGGATCTTCTCCTTTTTAGGGAACAGCGGAACGCTGCGATCGGAGGATCTCAAGGAAGACATCGAAGCCATAAAGAACCTCTACTACAACCGGGGATACATCCAGGTCCAGGTGAACGACCCGGTCATTGAAGAGCGTCCATTCACGGAGCATACCTACATGTTCATGGGCGGAGGACAGTTCGAGACCTACACGACCACGAATGAGGTCGCTCTGCGCATCCATATCCAGGAGGGCAACCAGTTCCGCATAGGCTCCATGACGATAAAAGGCAACAACATCATCAGCAGCGACGAGCTGCTGCGGGAGCTCAAGCTCAAGCGGGACGATGTCTTCAGCAGGGAGGTCCTGCGGCAGGATGTCGCCCGGATCATGGACCGGTATGATGCCATCTCCCGCCCCTTTGCCAGTGTCGTCCCGCTGTTCAACATCGATGAGGAGAAAAGGACCGTCGCCCTCACGATGGAGATCCAGGAGGGCGGCGAAGTGCGCATCGGCAGGATCGACATCACGGGGAACAACAAAAGCCGCGACAAGGTGATCCGGCGGGAGATGCGGCTGGACGAAGGGGACCTGTACAGCAAGAAGGCGCTCAAGCGGAGCTATGAACGGATCAACAACCTGAACTTCTTCGAGGCCGTCGACATCGTTCCCGAGCGCAGGCTGCAGGAGCCTATCATGGACCTGAACGTGAAGGTGAAGGAAAAAATGACCGGCAACCTGAGCGTCGGCGGAGGATACAGCTCCATAGACAAGCTCATGGCAATGGCCGAGATCACCCAGGGCAACCTGGGGGGGCGGGGTCAGCTGCTCAAATTCAAGGTCCAGTGGGGCTCTGTCCGGCGACTGTACCAGGTGAGCTTCATGGAGCCCTACCTGTTCGACAAGCCGGTCTGGGGCAGGGTCGATCTGTATCACACGGACCAGGAATACGACGGCTACAATCTCAAGGCCAATGGGTTCGGCCTCAGCATCGGCAAGAGCTACTCGGAATATGTGTCCGCATCGCTCCGCTACAGCATGGACCAAACCGATGTCTATAACATCCTCAAATCGCCTTCGTACACCCTGCAGAAGCAGCTGGACAGCTACGGGAGCGTCGTAGCGACCAATTCGCTGACGGCCACCCTGACCCGGGACTCCCGTGATTTTTATCTTGATCCCAAAACAGGCTCGAAGAACACCGCATTTGTGCAGTATGCCGGCGGACCGCTTGGCGGCGATCCCAATTTCATCAAGTCTGTTGCTGACTCGGCCTGGTACTTTCCGCTCTTCTGGGATACGGTCTTCATGAGCCGCGGCCGGATAGGCTACGCTTACTCGCTCATCGACCTCCCGATACCGTCCGGAGAAAAGTTCTTTGTGGGCGGTGCAGGCTCGGTCCGCGGGTTCCGGTACGGGACCGCGGGCCCCATGGAAGTCGCCCCCGATGGAACACTGGTCCGGGTGGGCGGCGACAAGGAACTGATCTTCAACTTCGAATACACGTTCCCCGTCGTGCCCGCGGCGCGTCTTAAAGGACTGCTCTTCTATGATATAGGCAAGGGATTCGCTGAGTCGGAGCCTTACAGCATAGGACAGCTACGGCACACGTAC
Source organism: Nitrospirota bacterium (assembly GCA_013334545.1). GTDB lineage: Bacteria > Nitrospirota > UBA9217 > UBA9217 > UBA9217 > JAAXXJ01. The sequence continues at coordinate 27,179 of JAAXXJ010000001.1, forward strand.
GGCTGGGGATTCTGGTGGCTGTCGCCCATGGGTCCGCTCCGATTCGAATGGGGCTATATCATCAATCAGAAGCCCTCGGACCAGCGAAGCGCCTTCGAATTCTCGATTGGCACGCAATTCTGATGTCCGAGCGGGCCATGAAGACTTCTCAATCTTTCCATTACGAAGGAGGTTGTCATGAAAAAGGTACTGGTACTGATGATCGCACTGCTGGTCGCTTCATCGTCGGCGCTTGCCGCCGGCAGCAAGATCGCGTTCGTGGACACGCAGGCGGTCTTTGACAAGACCAAGCTCGGCAAGAAATACCAGGGGATCCTCAAGGAGTATTTCGACAGCAGGAAAAAGATCCTCGACCTTGATGCTGATGAGATACAGAAATTGCGTGATGACTACGGAAAGCAGTCCGCCGTCCTGAAGCCGGAGGTGCGCAAGGAAAAAGAGGACACCATCAGCAGGAAGATCAGCGAGTTCGAAAAGAAGCGGAGTGAATTCAACAACGAGCTTTCCAAGAAGAACGAGGAGCTCTCCGCCGAGTTCAACCAGGAAATGATGGCCATCATCAAGGACATGGCGAAAAAGGACAAGATCGGCCTGGTCCTGAACCGGACCATCAATGTCATGTCCAAGGGCGAGGTCCCTTCGGTCCTTCACGGTGATGAAGACCTGGACCTGACGGAAAAGGTCATCGTCGAGATGGACAAGAAGTCCGATATGAAGAAATAACGGCGGGAGCTCCTCATGAGGCTCACTGAACTGGCAGAGAAGGTCGCCGGCGAACTTGCCGGTCGCGGGGACATCGATATCCGCGGCGTGGCCGGCATCGGCGAGGCGCAGGACGGCGATATCACGTTCGTCGCTGATGTAAAACACCTTCAGGACCTTGCTGCGTGCCGTGCCTCCGCGGTGATCGTTCCCCGTGGCGCCCCGAAGCCTCCGATTCCGTCGATCGCCGTGAAGAATCCCCGGTACGCCTTTGCTCAGATGCTGCGGATCTTCCATGAGAGACCGTATGCTCCCGGAGGCGTCAGCGAACGCGCTGTCATCGGCAAGGACGCGGTTCTGGGCGCCGGACCGACCATCCACCCCTTTGCCGTGGTCTCCGACGGGGCGAAGATCGGCAGCAGGGTCACGCTCTATCCAGGCGTTTTCGTGGGGGCCGGTTCCTCTATCGGTGACGACACGGTCATCTATCCCAACGTGAGCATCCGCGAAGGCGTCACCATCGGCAGCCGCGTGATCATCCATTCCGGCACGGTGATCGGCAGCGATGGGTTCGGGTTCGTGACGGAAGGAGGCCTTCACCACAAGATCCTGCAGATCGGCGGCGTCATCATCGAGGATGACGTGGAGATCGGCGCGAATTGCACCATCGACCGAGCTGCTCTGGGCATGACGCGCATCAAGAAGGGCGCGAAACTGGACAATATGGTCCATGTTGCCCATAATGTCACGATCGGCGAACACTGTCTCCTGGCAGCGCAGGTTGGTATCGCCGGAAGCAGCACATTGGGTGACTATGTCGTTTTCGGCGGGCAGGCCGGGTTAGCCGACCATACGACCGTAGGCGACCGGGCCATGGTCGGCGGAGGCTCGGGTGTGACCAGGAACATGGAACCGGGTATGGTCGTGGCAGGATTCCCCGCGATCCCGCTTCGCGAATGGCTCAAAGCTCAGGTCGTGTTCGCAAAACTGCCGGAGCTGAAGAAACTGGTGGCCCAGCTCATAGGACGCATTGAAGAACTGGAAAAGAAAGCCTGAGACAATCCTATCTTACCAAGGGGGATGCAGTATGATCGGTATCCAGGAAATCATGAACACGCTTCCGCATCGGTATCCGTTCCTTCTCGTCGACAAGATCATCGAGATGGACATCGGCAAGCGGGTCGTTGGGATCAAGAATGTGACCATTAACGAACCGTTCTTCCAGGGTCACTTCCCGGGCCAGCCCATCATGCCCGGCGTGCTCATCCTGGAGGCCATGGCACAGGTCGCAGGGGTCATGGCGCTCAAGACCGTTCCTCCGGACCAGGTCCATAACAAGGTCATCTATTTCATGACCATCGACAAGGCCAAGTTCCGGAAACCGGTCATCCCGGGAGACCAGATCAGGTTCGAGATGGACGTCCTCAAGATGCGTTCGAACATCGTCAACTTTAAGGGACAGGCCGTGGTGGACGGTTCGGTCGTCGCAGAAGCGGAAATGATGGCGATGATCGTTGACCGTGCGAAACAGACACCATGAGGAGAGCATCATGAACATCCATCCGACGGCAATCATTCATCCAAGGGCCTGCATCGCCGACGATGTAGCGATCGGCCCGTACACGGTGATCGGAGAGCATGTCTCGATCGGAAAGGGCACCCGGATCTCCTCGCACGTGCTCATCGAAGGCTGGACCACCATCGGCGAACGGAACCAGATCCTGTCCTTCTCGAGCGTCGGCACGCCTCCCCAGGACATCGGGTACAAGAACGAAGAGACCTATCTCATCATCGGCAACGACAACGTGATCCGCGAATGCGCCACCATCCACCGGGCCACGACCAAAGAGGACCGGAAAACGGAGATCGGGAACGGCAACTTCCTGATGGCCTATTCCCACGTGGCGCATGACTGCAAGCTCGGCAACAATATCATCATGGCAAACTCCGTCGCCTTGGGCGGTCATATTGTCATAGGCGACTATGCGATCCTCGGCGGGATCGTGGCGGTGCACCAGTTCGTGCGGATCGGGTCCTATGCCATCATCGGCGGACAGTCCGCCGTAAGCCAGGACATCCCTCCGTATGTGAGCGCTGCAGGGAACCGCGCGAAGCTCTACGGGCTCAACTTGGTCGGTCTCAAACGGCGGAGCTTCAGCGATGAGACCATCAACACGCTGAAGAAGGTCTACAAGATCATCTTCCGATCCGCCCTGACCCAGGAAGAGGCCTGCCTCAGGGTAACCGGGGAATTCCCGGGATCACGAGAGGCCATGCAGCTGGTGGAGTTCATGAAGAGCTCCAAGCGGGGAGTGACGAGGTGAACGGACGAACGCGGAGAGCTGAACACGGACCGGTGGCCAGCCAGGCAACGGAACGCTCCGCAATCCTCAAGGGCAAGGTATGAACAAGATCGGCATCATAGCAGGCAACGGCGATTTCCCCATCGAGTTCGCCAAGGCGGCCAAGCAGAAAGGCCTCATGGTCTTTGCTGCCGCGCACGAGGGAGAGACCCTGCCGGAGCTCGCGCAGTGGTGTGATGCCATCTGCTGGGTCAAGGTTGGGCATCTCGGCAAGATCATCAAGTTCTTCAAGGACCAGGACGTCCATGACGTGCTCATGGCGGGCGGCATCAAGAAGACGCGCCTCTTCAGCGGGTCCCTGCCGGATCTGCGCGGCGCGGCGGTCCTTGCCCGGATGATAACCAACAAGGACGATTCCATCCTGCGAGGCGTTGCCGCAGAGCTGGAGTCCGAAGGAATCACGATCCGTGAATCGACGCTCTACCTCGACAACCTTCTTGCGCCCGCCGGTATCCTGACCCGGCGAAAGCCGACCAAGGATGAATGGAAGGACATCGCGTTCGGATGGCAGATGGCAAAGGAGATCGGACGGCTCGATATCGGTCAGACCGTTGTAGTGAAGGACCTTGCCGTCCTGGCGGTCGAGGCCATAGAGGGCACGGACGAGGCCATCCGCCGCGGCGGAAGGTTATGCAACGAGGGGGCCGTGGTCGTGAAGATCTGCAAGCCCCAGCAGGACCTGCGGTTCGATCTGCCGGCCACCGGCCTCCTGACGATCTCCGCCATGCAGGAGGTCAAGGCTGCCTGCCTCGCGATCGAGGCGGGAAAGACCATCATGATCCAGAAGGAAGTGCTCATTGAGCAGGCAGACCAGGCAGGTATTGCCATCGTCGCTCTTGACGGAAATGGAACGATTCCAGCATAGGACAAGGTTGATTTCAGCATGAGCAAGATACGCACAGCGGTCATCGGAGTCGGGTACCTGGGACAGTTCCACGCCGAGAAGTACGCAAACCTCCCGAACGTCGAGCTGGTGGGTGTCGCGGATCAGGACGGGGTCCGGGCCGCTCAGATCGCGGAGAAGCTGAACACACGGGCCTTCGACGATCCTGCCCGGCTTCTGGGGAGCGTGGACGCCGTCAGCATTGTCGTGCCAACGGTCCTGCATCACCGGGTGGCAAAGGTGTTCCTTGAAGCAGGCGTCCACGTCCTGCTCGAGAAGCCGGTCACCGTGACGCTGGAGCAGGCCGACGAGCTCATCAGCCTTGCGGAAAGGAAGCGGGTCATCTTTCAGGTCGGTCACATAGAACGCTTTAACCCTGCCATAACGGCGATCAAGCCGCTTCTGAAGGCCCCGCGCTATGTGCAGGCGGAGCGCAGCGCTCCGTTCACCGTGCGGTGCACCGACGTGAACGTAGTCCTGGACCTCATGATCCACGACCTGGACATCGTGGCCGATGTCGCGGGGTCGAAACCCAACAAGGTGAGCGCCATGGGTACGTCGGTGATCACCCGCGAGATCGACTCGGTCATCGCCCGGATTGTCTTCGAGAACGGCTGCATCGCCGATGTCGCCGCGAGCAGGGTCTCCGACGAGAAAAAACGGGTCATCAGGGTCTTCGACGGCGATACGCTCTATGCCGCGGACTACCAGACGCAGAAAGCCTTCGTCTCCCGCCGCGGGACGGCGACCGTGCCCGACCTCGTGACGAGCGAACTTCCGACAGAGCGGCGCGACACGCTCCTCGACGAGATCAGATCGTTCATCGCCAGCATCGAGAGCGGAAAGCCGCCGCAGGTCAGCGGGACCGAGGGCAGGAACGCCCTGGCGCTTGCCCGGCTGATCACCCACTGCATTGAACAGGGCACGGCCGATTTCGTGCCGTTCTCATAATCGAAGAGAGGAGCGCCACCGCATGTCAGTTCCCATGGTTGATTTGAAGATCCAGTATGAATCGATGAAGGACGAGATCAATAACGCGGTCCTGGGCGTTATCCAGAGCACCTCGTTCATCCTGGGCCCCCAGGGCAAGGCCCTCGAGCAAAGCATCGCCGCCTACCATGGCGTGAAGTTCGCCGTCGGCGTTGCCTCAGGCACCGATGCTCTGCACCTCGCGCTCCGCGCAGCGGACATCGGCCCGGGCGACGAGGTCATCACCACCCCCTTCACGTTCATCGCGACGGCCGAGGCGATCTCGTATCTTGGCGCGGTCCCGGTGTTCGTGGACATCCGGCCTGACACGTTCAACATCGATGTCACGCAGATCGAGTCGCGCATCACCAAACGCACCAAGGCGATCCTTCCGGTACATCTCTACGGGCAGTCAGCAGACATGACCGCGATCATGGCGATCGCACGAAAGCACAGGCTCAGGGTCATCGAGGACTGCGCGCAATCTTTCGGCGCCGACCATCGCGGCAAGAAGACCGGCGCCTTCGGCGATCTCGGCTGTTTCAGCTTCTTTCCGAGCAAGAACCTGGGCTGCTACGGCGACGGCGGTATGGTCATCACCGACGATCCGAAGTTTGCCGAACGTCTGCACAGCCTCAGGAACCACGGAAGCAAGGTCCGCTATTATCACGACGAGATCGGCTACAACAGCAGGCTGGACGAGATCCAGGCCACGGTCCTGAACATCAAATTCAAGCGCATCGACTCCTCCAACGCAGGCCGGATCAGAAGCGCCGCGCTCTACAAGAAACATCTGTCCGTGCCGGGCATCCAGACACCGGTCGAGAGCGGCGATGGAAAGCACGTCTACCATCAGTACACGATCCGCGTCAAGGACCGCGATGCCGTCAAGAAGCGGCTCGATGACGCTAAGATGTCGTCCATGATCTATTATCCCGTGCCGCTCCACCTCCAGGCTGCCTATCAGGGCCTGGGTATGAAGCAGGGAAGCCTTCCCGTGTCCGAGCAGGCGGCGCTCGATGTGCTGTCCCTGCCGATGTACCCCGAACTGACCGAAGAGCAGATCTCGACGGTCTCGGACGCGGTCAAGAAGGCTCTCTAGTCCGGGAAGGTCATGAATAAGATCCTCATCATCGCCGGTGAAGCATCGGGCGACCTTCACGGCTCCAATCTGGTAAAGGCGCTGAAGGAGCAGGACCCGTCCCTGGCCGTTTACGGCGTCGGCAGCAGACGCATGCGTGAGGCCGGCGTAACCATGCTGGCGGATGCATCCGAGATCTCCGTGGTAGGCGCGACCGAGGTCCTGACCCATATCGGCGCGATCTACGGGGTCTACGCGAAGTTGAAGCGGTTCCTGCGCGAAGAACGGCCCGACCTGCTCGTGCTGATCGATTTCCCGGACTTCAATCTTCTGACCGGCAAGGCTGCCAAAAAGCTCGGCATCCCGGTGCTCTATTACATCAGCCCCCAGGTCTGGGCCTGGCGCAAGGGACGGGTGAAGACCATCGCGAAGCTTGTCGAGGCCATCCTCGTGGTCTTTCCCTTCGAGGTCGAACTGTACCGTGCCACCGGCGTTGATGTCCGGTTCGTCGGACATCCGCTTGCCGATGTGGTGAATTCGCCTTATACCCGTGACGAAGCTCGCAAAGAACTGGGCCTCGCGCAGGACCGGCGCACGATCGCGCTCCTGCCCGGCAGCCGCAGGAAGGAGATCGCCTATTTACTGCCGGATATGCTCGGAGCGTCGAAGGTCCTGCAGCGGCGGTTCCCGGAAATCCAGTTCGTCCTGCCGATCGCACCAACGCTCGACCGCAGCCTCGTCGCGGGATACGTGGATGCGAGCGGGGTCCCGGTGCATATCGTTGACGGTCAGGTTTATGATGTCCTGCGGGCCTCCGACGCGGCAATGGTTACGTCCGGAACCGCTACGCTCGAGACGGGTCTCATGACGGTCCCGATGGTAATTGTCTACCGGGCGTCCCGACTTACGTACTGGATCGGCAGGCTGCTTGTGAGCGTGAAGAACTTCGGCCTGGTGAACATCGTGGCAGGCAGGACCGTCGTCCCGGAGCTCCTTCAGGACGACGCGACCCCGGAGCGGATCGCCGAGGAGCTCGGTACGATCCTTGCCAGTCCCGAAAAATATCGCACGATGACAGAAGAGCTCATGCGCGTGCGAACGCTGCTGGGCGAGGGCGGCGCATCCCGGCGCGCTGCCGCAGTGGTCCTCGAACTGCTTGCCAAGGCGGCATAATCGATATGGAAATCTACAAGCGACTCCTCCTTTATTTGAAACCCTACCGCATGCGGCTGGTCTGGGCAGCGGTCTTCATGCTGCTCTCGAGCGCCATGATCTCCGCTCAGACCTACCTCGTCAAGCCGGTGATCGACAAGGTCATCATCGGCATGGATTGGGAACTGGGCCGCTGGGTCCCTCTGGCGCTGATCGTCGTCAGCATCCTGAAGGGGATCACCTGGTATGGCCGCGACTACTTCATGGGGTATGTGGGACAGAAGGTCGTGAACGACATCCGCGACCAGCTCTACGCGCACATCCAGAACCTGTCCTTCTCCTATTTCACCAGGACGCCGACGGGCGTCATCATGTCCCGGATCGTCAATGACGTGAACCTGGTGCAGGGTGCCCTGACCCGGGTGCCGTCCAGCCTCGTGCAGGGGACCTTTACCATGCTGGCCCTGACGGGCTATATCATCTATCTGAACTGGCGCCTGGCGGCCTTTTCCCTCGTCGTGCTGCCCTTCGCGGGCCTCGCGCTCTCCAAGTTCAGCAGGCGCTTCCGGAAAACGAGCACGCAGATGCAGGAACAGATCGGCGAGCTTACGACGCATCTGCACGAGACCATCTCCGGGATCCGCATCGTCAAGGCATTCGGCATGGAGCAATATGAGGGCAGGAGGTTCGCCGACCGCAACAAAGGTCTGTTCAATTCACTGATGCGGTCCATCAAGACCAGCGCGCTTTCCCATCCGGTGATGGAGGTCATCTCCATGACCGGCACCGCATTCGTCATCCTCTATGGGCTGTACGCGATCATCGTGCGCAAGACCATGACGCCGGGCGACTTTTTCTCGTTCACCGTCGCGCTCGTGTTCTTCTACCGGCCGCTCAAGGACCTGAACGGCATCAACAACATCGTGCAGGACGGGATCGCAGCGGCAAAACGCATATTCGAGGTCCTCGATACGGAGCCGGAGATCAGGAACAAGGAGGGCGCGATCGTGCTCTCCCGTGAGTTCAGGACCATCGAACTGAAGGACCTCTATTTCCAGTACGACGAAACGCCCGTACTCAAGGGCATCGATCTCACGGTCCATGCAGGTGAATCCATCGCCATCGTCGGCAGGAGCGGGGGAGGAAAGACCACGCTCGTGAACCTCCTGCCGCGGTTCTACGACGTGACCCGGGGAGCGATCCTGATCGACGGAACGGATATCCGCAACGCGACCCTGGAATCCCTGCGCTCCTGCATCGCGATGGTGACGCAGCAGACGATCCTGTTCAACGATACGATCAGGAACAACATCGCTTACGGACATGCCGAGAAATCGTTCGACGACGTCGTCCGCGCGGCCAGGGCGGCCTATGCCGATGATTTCATCCGATCCCTTCCCCAGGGATACGACACGGTGATCGGAGAATCGGGGGTGAAGCTCTCGGGCGGACAGCGGCAACGCATCGCGATAGCCCGGGCACTGCTGAAGGACGCGCCCATCCTCATCCTCGACGAAGCAACGTCGTCCCTCGACACGGAATCGGAGCGGGAGGTCCAGAACGCCCTTGACACGCTCATGCAGGGAAGAACGAGCTTTGTCATCGCCCACCGCCTCTCCACCATCATGAACGCCGACCGGATCATCGTCCTGAAGGACGGCAGGATCGTGGAAGGAGGCAGGCACGAGGAGCTTCTGGCCTTGTCTGGGGAATACAAGAACCTCTATGACCAGCAGTTCCGCGACGAGCAGCAGGGAGCGAAGGACTGATGCGTGCCCGGATCCTTTCGTTCATCGGATGGGCCATGATGTCCCTCTGGAGCAGCACGGTCAGGATCCGGTTCGTGGACCGCGACATTCCCGAAGGTCTGCGCGCACAGGGGAGGAACATCATCTATGCCTTCTGGCACGGTCGCCAGTTCCTGCTCTTCTACGCCTACCGGAACACCGGGATCGTTATCCCGGCGAGCGAGAGCCGCGACGGCGAGATCCAGGCAGGCATCATAGGCCGGTTCGGTTTGGGCGTTGTACGAGGTTCGAGCAAACGCAAGGGTGCGCAGGCGCTTCTCGGGTTGGTG
>JAAXXJ010000001.1:36415-37530 GCA_013334545.1 Nitrospirota bacterium
CCATTGCCGTTGACGGTCCGCGCGGCCCAGTCTACGAAGTGAAGCAGGGCATCACCTATATTGCGGGAAAGCTCAGTATCCCGATCGTTCCCCTGAGCGTGGCCGCAAAGCGCGCCTGGGTCCTGGAAAAGATCTGGGACAAGTACCTGCTGCCGGTGCCTTTTACGGAATGCGTCATCCTGTATGGAGAGCCGATCACGGTTAACGGGACCTCTGAGAAGGAGCTCGAGAACAAGCGCCGGGAGCTGACCGATGCGCTGAACAGGATCATGGCACGGGCGGACCGGATGATGGGCTCCGCCCACGGGAACAGGTGATAGATCATGTATATCATCTACAACGTCTTGCTCCTTCTCGCGACTATCTTTCTGTCGCCGTACATGCTCTTCAAGCTTGCGACGGTCCCCAAGTACCGCGGCGGGATATCCCAGAAGCTCGGCAGGGTGAGGAAAGGGGTCTTGAAGGTCCTGGGCGGCACCCGGCCCATCTGGGTCCATGCGGTGTCCGTGGGAGAGGTCATGGCAGCGCATCCTCTCATCCGCGAGCTCAAGAAGAAATATCCCGGCCGGAAGCTCATCCTGTCCACGGTGACCGTCACGGGGAACTCCACGGCGAAGCGGCGCGTTCCCGAGGCAGATGCGGTATTCTACTTTCCCTTCGACTATCCCTGGATCGTGCGCCGGGTGATCCAGAAGATCAATCCGGACATCGTCCTGGTCACCGAGACCGAGCTGTGGCCGAACTTCTTCCGGGAGCTCCAGCGGCAGGGGATACCTTCGGCCCTGATCAACGGCAGGATCTCCCCGGGGTCCTACGGTAAGTACCTCAGGTTCAAGCGCTTCTTCACCGAGGTGTTCAAGAGCGTAACGCTCTTCTGCATGCAGTCCGATGAGGATGCTGCGCGCATCAGGGACATCGGTGCCGCCCCGGACCGCGTCCTGGTCACCGGGAACCTCAAGTTCGACCAGAAGATCTCCACGGCACAGCAGCGTCCTGTCGCCATTGCGGCCGGGCGACGCGTCATCACGGCGGGGAGCACGCACCGGGGAGAAGAGGCCATCCTGCTCGAGATATACTCCCGGCTCAGGAAGAAGTATCCCGACCTTGTTCTCATT
>JAAXXJ010000459.1 GCA_013334545.1 Nitrospirota bacterium
CCAAGGAGGGGAAGATGGCAACGACACGGGAGATACTGGGGGAACTGGCGAAGCTGCCGAGCATCACGGCGGTCTGCCTGGTGGCGCGCGACGGGTTCCTGCTGGACAGCATCGCGCGGAGCGGGATCGACAAGGAGATGATCGGCGCGATCGCGTCGAGCGGGTTCGGATCGTCGGAGTCCATGGGCCGCCAGCTGGACAAGGGGCTGATGCAGATCAGCATGATCGAGTTCGAGCAGGGTCCCGTGATGCTGTCACCGATCGGCGAGGACGCGTTCCTGGTGATCGTGGCGGACAAGGACGCGAACCTGGGCATGATCCGGCTGAAACTGAAGAAGCACAGCGGCGAGCTGGCCCTGGCCGCGGCGATCTAGAATCCGGGGATATCGCGGCCGTCCGCAGGACGTGCCGCCGAAACAGCTATTCATGGCCCGGCTGAGCCGGGAGAGGAGGAGAAGTGTATGAGCGACGCGAACGTACTGGACATAGCGCACATCAGTTTTCTCGACATGATAAAGGTCATGATCACGCTGAGCGGGGCGGCGAGCGCGAAGGGGACGCTGATCCGGAACGCCATTAAGACAGCGGAGAAGATCGCCGAGGTGGACTATCCGAGCTTTGAAGCGTACCTCGCGGCGATCGAAAATGCGACGAACCCGATCACCATGATCGAAGGGAAAGCGACGCACGCGGGGAATTACGTGTTCGGCCTCAAGAACTGCCCCTTCGGGCCGTCGATCAAGAACTACACGAAGGTGTTCGAGAAGATGCCCGAGGGCTTCGCCGATTTTACTGCGGAGTTTAACAAGACGAGCAACGTAACGGACCAGTACCGGGTAGGCGAGGGCGCAGGCGTGAGCCCTTTTTGCTCGGTGCACCAGCCGATGCGGAGCGCCATAGCGGAGAGGATTACGATCAACGGGAAGAAGATCCAGATCATGCAGCTGGGATGCAAATCGGGGGCGGGGAAGAAGGGGATCGCCGAGAAGTGGCTTGCCGAAAGCGGCGTATCGCGCGAGGTTGTGGACAAGGTCCTGGACAACCACATGTGCTGCTATGCCCTGAAGGTGCTCGCTTGAGCAAGGCACGCAGGCGGGCCCCGATTCGGCGATGATGGTCGCGCCTTCCGGAGCCGAACCGGAACAGGAATGGAACGCACGAGGTACCGCCCTGCGGCTGCCCTGATCGGGAGCGCGGCTGTACAAAGGGAAAACGGGCCGGCCGGAATACCCGGACCGAACATGCGCGCACGGGAAAGCGTTCATCCGGACGATGCAGGATAACTTATATGAAAACAGTCCTTATTGTAGACGATGAGAAGAGTCTCCTGAAAAGCCTCCAGGACGGCTTCCGCGACGCCGACGAATTTACGATCGTGTCAGCCGAGAACGGAGCCAAGGCGAATGTCATCCTCGCTTCAACGCCCGTCGACCTGGTCATCACGGACCTGAAGATGCCGGTCATGGACGGATTCGAGCTGCTGGCGTTCATGAGCAAGCACCACCCCCAGGTCCCCGCGATAGTCATGACAGCGCACGGGAACGCCCCGGACGTGGAGTCTCAGCTCAAGCGCTTCACCGTGTCCCAGTATCTCACCAAACCGATCGATATTGATGAGCTCCGGTCTGTGATCCTCCATGAGCTGAAACTCGCGTCAAGCGGCCAGGTCCATAACCTTACCCTTCCCGCGTTCCTGCAGCTGATCGCGGCGGAGCAGCGGACCTGCACGCTCACGGTTGCGTTCGGCAGGGAGACCGGCACGTGGTACTTCAGGAACGGCGAGCTGCTGGACGCGGCCACGGGCGGGCTGACCGGCGACGAGGCTGTCCGTCACATGGCACGATGGCAGCAGGCGGCTATCGACATTGCGCCGCGCTGCCAGAAGAAGGAGAAGGCGGTGCAGTCTCCGTTGAGCGTGCTGTTGGAAGAAGGCTTGCGGCGAAGCAGCGAGCATCCGCCGAAGCAGCAGGCGCCGGCCACTGCTTCGCCCGTGTCGCAGTCGTCTGCGAAACAGGCGGCCCCGGGTCCGGCCGTCCGGCCCGTACCCGAGCAGACGGCCGCGGGCGGTACGCTAACCAAGGAGGGGAAGATGGCAACGACACGGGAGATACTGGGGGAACTGGCGAAGCTGCCGAGCATCACGGCGGTCTGCCTGGTGGCGCGCGACGGGTTCCTGCTGGACAGCATCGCGCGGAGCGGGAT
>JAAXXJ010000141.1 GCA_013334545.1 Nitrospirota bacterium
GTCCTCGGGTCTGTCCACGATGTTGTACACTTCGCCGTCCGCCATCTGGGAGATGATGGCGTCGTCCCGGGTGACGAACTTCTGGCTCTCCCGGAGCTTCCAGGCGGTGTCCTCCCAGACGAGCCGACCGGCCTTGATCCGTTCGCGTACGCTGAAATCAGGGTTCAGTTTGTAGATATTGACGCCGATCATCTCCTTCCGGTCCGGCGTCACGAGGTCTATGTTCGCGATGCTGTTGTCCGGCCCCCGGAGCCAGAGGCGGCGCTGCTGGAAGATGACCCGCTGCTGCTTCTTCTCCACTTCCACATTCCGGATGAACGCGGCGCGGGCGGTGTAGGCCGGCATGATCACTTCGTTGTTCAGGAACCCGAGGCCCGAGATCAGGATGCCGCCGAAGAGGACCGGGACGATGATGTTGATGAGGCCGAGGCCGCCGGCGCGCATGGCGGTGATCTCCTGGTGGCGGGACAGATTGCCCAGGGAGAGCAGGGTGCCGATGAGCGCTGCGAAGGGAAGGGCCTGACCCGCCATGCTGGGGATGCTGTAGAGATAGTATTTCGCGATCTGGGCCATGGTGGCCTTGTACTTGATGAAGTCGTCGGCCTCCCTCAGGAAGGTCATGCAGAGGAAGAGGACCACGATCCCGGCGAGGACCATGAACGAGGTCCTGATGAATGCCATGAATATGTAGCGATCGAGCAGCTTCACGGCGTATGTCCCCCTCGCCGGAAGGGCGACGCCGCGCGGCGCGCCAGGGCACCGATGCGGGGCCCTATCCCGAAATAGATCTCGTTGCCTTTTTTCACCACCATTGCGACGGCGGCGACGGTGATGAGGCCGTTCGGTACCCAGGTCGCGGTGACCGGAGACACGGCACCGCTGCTTGCAAGCCGTGAAGCCGTCCCGAGGATGAGGTAGTACACGAGGATCACGAGGATGGAGATTGCGATGCCCGCCGACCTGCCGGTGCGGCTCTTTCGGATCCCGAGGGGGGCTCCGATGAGCCCGAAGACCAGGCAGGCGTAGGAGATGGACATGCGCTTCTGGAGCTCGATCTCGAGCGTCTTGGTGGGCTCTCCTGCAGCGCGCGCCTGCCGCAGCGCCCCGAGCAGCTCGCGGCTGTCCATCTCATCGATGTTTCGCCCGGAGCCGCCGTATCTCATGGTAGCGCGGTTTATGTCGATGTTGAGCCGTCCCGAATCGAAGAACATGAGCGAGTAGACGTCCTCTGCGCGCGGCTGCAGATGGATGGAGCCGTGATCCATGACCAGGGTGACGTTCAGGTTCTCCATGTTGGTGATGAGCCGGCCCTGCTTCGCCACGATGGTGTAGGGTTCGCTCCCGGAACGTTCATCGGAGATGAAGATCCCCTGCAAGTCGTCCAGGGAATTCATCTTGTCCACGTAGATGACCATCCCGTCGAAGGTGCTGCTGAACACCCCCTGCTCCAGACCCACCATGGCCCGTGCTTTCAGCATGTTGAAGAGCTGCGCCTTGAAGGCGAATGTGGCGCGGGGGGCCAGAAAGTGGGCGATGACGGCGGTGACGAAGAACAGGACGATGGAGAACTTCATGACCGGGCGGACCATGGCGTAGAGGCTCACCCGGGACGCCTTCATGGCGGTGACCTCCGAGTCCGATGAGAGGCGGGTGAAGGCCGTGAGCGCTGCGACCAGCAGCGATATGGGGATGGTCATCGCGAGGAAGCCGGGCATGATGTACAGGAGAAGCTTGCCGGTCGCGGCGAGCGAGGACCCCTTGGACAGCACCAGTTCCGTGAGCCGGAACATCTTCTGCAGAAAGAGGGCGAGCGTGAGGACGGCGATGCTCAGGAAGAAGGGGGCCAGGAGCTCGCGCATGATGTACCGGTCGAGGATCTTCGCTCTGAACATGGCTACTTTCTCAGCTCCTCGAGGATGTAGGTGTCGATCTGGTTCATGTCGAAGTAATCACGCTCCAGCTCCTCGACGTAGAACCGGTCGAGGCCGCTGTTGGCGAGGAAGTCCTCGCGGACCCGGTTGTCGCGCGACACGATGATGTGAGGCAGGAGATTGTTGAGGTAGAACGACTCCTTCCGGATGTCCAGGATGATCTCTTCGTAAATGGCATGGGGGACGGGCCCCTTGGTGAGGCCCTTGGCCTGGACCTCCCGGTTGAGGTCCTGGATGAAGATCTCCTGGTCCTCCTTGGAGTTCAGCTCGGCATAGATGCTCTTGAACCGCTCCTTGATGTAGCGGTGGATGGTCGTGTAGATGCGCTCCTCGGCATTGACGGTGTTGAGCGTCGCGGCCAGCTCACGGTAGGTGGTATCGCCGGTGCGGATCTTCTCCAGCCCCCGGTACAGCGTGTCGACCTTTTTCCGTCCATAGCGGGTCAGGTAGCGGTTCTCCTTCAGGTCGGCAATGAAGAGCTCGTGGAAGAACCCCTTTTTCACCTTGTCGAAGATGTCCATGTTGCCGGCGAGGCTCCGGATGTTGTCCTCATTGAGGGATGACCGCTCCATGAACGCCAGGTTGTTGATCACCGTGGCGGCGCTGTCATACCGGTCGAAATAGGTCAGGACCTGGCTCATGCCCTCCAGGATGGTCATGTCGTTGGTGTCGCGGGCGTTCTCATCGCAGGCGCGGACCGTGTCCAGCAGCAAGCTTTCAAAGGCAGGGTCCCGATTCGTCATGGACCGCTGCTTGGCCTTCAGCAGCTTGACGAGGTCCTCCGGCACTACATGTCCACGGAGATCGCCGGTCTTCAGGAAGAACCCTTCGCAGATGGCCCGGGTCTCCCGGATGTAGTCCGGCTCCTCCACCTCGATGATCTGCATGTCCTTGAGCAGGAGCTCGTCGAGGGTATCGAACAGGTTGTTCGGGATGTTGAGGCGGAGGCTCAGGGTTCGGAGCCGCGAGAGCTTGGCCAGCTCTGATGGGCTCACTTCGCCCGTTTCCGAGACGGCGATCAGGATGTCCTTGTACTCGTCGACGACCTTCTTGTTCTCGGTCAGCTTGTACATGCCGTCGATCTTGATGCGCTCCTGCTGGTAGGGGGCGAGGTCGTGGAGGTCAGCGAGGGCGCTCAGGATCTCCATGTCGTGGGGGGGGATCTGCTTGTGCTCAGCGTACATCTTGTTGAACGTGGCGAAGTATTCCTCAGTGTGCAGGTTGACGAGCCGGAACAGGAACACGAAGGCCTTGGGGTCCTCCAGGGCATCGAAGATCTCCCGGCAAAAGCGGGAGTCGTCGCGCATGCCCACAGCCTCGCTCCGCTTCACCTGCTTGCCCAGTTTCCGGAGGACCTCCCGCTGGACCTCCCGGATCTCGGTTTTCAGCGTTGTGTCCACGAAGAAAAAATAGTTGGAAACAGCGTTGCCCGTGAGGAAGATGCGGTCGAAGGACTCCTCGCCGGCCGTCGTATTGCTGAACATGATGTTGTCAGCCTTGTCGTAATAGGCGCCGAACATCACGAGGCGGTTGGCCACGTCCTTGCGGAGCAGGTCCTTGAGCGGAAGATCAACGCCGAACATGTACTGGCAGACATGACCGCCGGTCCCCCTGTAGCGGACGCCGGTCTTGGTGATGATGAACTCATTCCCGCCCGAAAAGAACCGGTCGCCCTCGGGGACCGACTCGTAGTAATAGCGGTTGCTGAGGTCCGCGCCCGTGATGGTCACGGAATAGTCGACCTTGTCATTGGCCTTCCCCAGCAGTTTGATCTCGCGGATCATAGATGGCCATTATAACAGAGGGGTTCTGATTTTAAAACCACATTTTTCCTTGCCCGCACGCTCCCGCCGCGGTATAATGCATCCCCGTTCATGCACCCATGAACGAATGCACGTCCCGCAGCTTGCTATTGGGTGCTTCGCGGGAGCGTTCGTCGGAGGTCTGTGAGAGGATGAAGAAAAATGCGTTGATCATCGTCATCGCCGTCCTGGCAGTTGTCGGGGTCCTGTTCCTCTTCGGGCAGAACGGCGGGCAGCGGGTGAGGATCGTTCAGGAAGGTGACCGCGCGCCTGAGTTCCAGCTCCCGTCGCTGGACGGGAGGACGGTGAACCTGTCATCGTACCGCGGCAAGGTCGTGATGGTGCACTTTTGGGCTACCTGGTGCCCGCCGTGCGTCGAGGAGATACCGACACTGGAGCGCCTGTACCGTTCCTCCTTCGGCAAGGACCTCGAGATCCTCGCCGTAAGCGTGGACGAAGGCGGAGCAGGCGCCGTCGGGCAGTTCATGCAGAAGAACCGGTTTGCCCTGCCGGTGCTGTTGAATCCCGACCAGTCTGTGTCGCGGTCCTACGGGACGCTCAAGTTCCCCGAGACCTATCTGGTCGACCGGGAGGGGATCGTGCGCCGAAAGATCATCGGGGCGGCCGACTGGATGAGTCCCGCGGCACAGCTGGTCATCCAGGCTATGCTGGAGAAGTAGTAGCAGAAAGGAATCAGAAGTCAGGAGGATCCACCTCTCCTGCCTGGGTGAAAAAACCATGATAGACAACCAGTTCATAAACATCCTCATCGGCATCGCGTTCCTTCTCGTGATCGGCTTTCTTCGCCGCGGCGGCAGCTGAGGCATCGATCCTGGTCCCTCCTGTAGGAGGGATGATCACGATCATAAGAACGACACCGGGAAATAGTAACCTCGTGCCATGAAAAAGATCCTCTTCTGGGGGTTCGCCGCTCTGGCGCTGCTTCTCCTGGTCCCCGCAGCTTGGGTGTTCCTATCCCTCAGGGACCTTCCCGACGTTGCCATCCTGAAACACTACCGACCTGCTGCAGCGTCCGAGGTCTTGGACCGGAACGGCAATCTCCTTGCACACTACTACGAGCGGAAGTTCCGCGTCTGGGTGCCCATCGCATCGCTCCCTGACAGCGTGATCCAGGCGGTGGTGACGGCTGAGGACGACACCTTCTTCGGCCACAAAGGCGTCAACTACAAGGCAGTGTGGGAAGCCTTGCGACACGATGTGCAGAAGAAGCGGTTCGCCCGCGGCGGCAGCACCATCACCCAGCAGATGATCAAGAATGTCCTTCTGTCGAAGGAGAAGACGCTGACGCGGAAGCTGCGCGAGTTCGTGCTTGCGCAGCGGGCCGAGGAGCTTCTGACCAAACGCAAGATCCTCGAGATCTATCTGAACGAAGTGGAGTGGGGCGAGAACATATACGGCATCGAAGCCGCAAGCCGCTACTACTTTGACAAGCACGCGGACGAGCTCACGAAGGCCGAAGCGGCGCTCCTGGCCGGCATGCTGCCGAATCCGAAGTACTACAATCCTTTCAAGAGGATGGATAAGGCCCGCAAGCGTCAGGAACAGGTGTTGTTCAACCTGTTCCAGGCCAAGTTCCTGACCCAGGAGGAATATGGGAGTGCCATGGACGCGCCATTAGAACTGCGGATAACGTCGCAAGGCAGGTTCGACCTCTCGACGCTGTCGGACGGAAACGGACGATCCTGCCACCTGAAGGCGCTGGAAGCCGTGCTGCTCGCATACTTCGGCGAGCAGGGGCTGTACCGGCAGGGCCTCAAGATACGGACGACCATCGACAGGCCCCTGCAGGACAGCCTGATAGCTTCTCTTGCGACCGGCAGCGGTCCGGCCGGCGAAATTCCCGACCGCATCATGGTGATAAAGGAGGGGTCGGAGGTCCGCGCGCTCTCTTGTTCGGGGAGCGAAGAGCAGGCGCGTGCCTATCCGGGGTCACTCGAAACACCGAACCCATCCTACGAGGTTCTCTTGGTGCCGCCCGGATCGATCACGAAAGAAGAGATACTCGTCCCGGAACAGGGCGCCCTGACGGCTCCTGTAGATGATCGGCAGGGCCCGGGCCGTGATGGAGTGCGATAGGACGTTTTTATTAAGGTATTAGATTGTGATTAAATCGGACAAAGGTCGGATAAAGGGGCCGGTCTCCTACGGAGAGATCGGCCCTTTTTGTAGGCTGTTCTCCTAATTACCCCATTGCCGTGTGTGTTCAAAACTCGATGTTCGGCCGGAGGATGATCTGGGTGCTGCTGCCCTGCTGGCCGGTCGCGAGCTCGCCCGAGTACTTGTCGGCGGACTCCCACACGAATCCCGTTGCCAGGGCGAAGGCCATCTTCTTCCCCTCAAGCGGCCACTTCTTTTCGACGAAGAAGTAGTGCCGTATCGGTGTGAAAGTGTTTTTTTTCAGGTCCATGGTGTACTCGAATCCGCTGTTATTGAAGATCGTATCGTGCTTCGGACGATAATCGAGCCTGCTCCGGCGGAAAGAGAGGTAGTAGATGTCCGTGATGTCGGGATTACCATGGAGCTTGGCGCCGAAACGGAAGCTCCACGAGAGCTTCTGGTCCTGCTTCTTCCGGTCGCCCTTCACCTTCCATTCCAGCTCCCACCAGTCGTCCCTAATGAGCGTATTGTTCTTGATGTGGTAGGTCCCCTGGCTGTACAGCAGCCCGCTGTAGCCGATGCCTTTGCTCCCCCTGCTCCCGGGCAGGGAGAAATCCACAATGTTCCCCAGAAAGGCCGAAACGGCGTAGGGCTCCTCGAATCCCGCCGTGACGGCCTGCACCCAGTTGAAGCTCCCGGTGACCTGGGCGTTCTCGTAGAACGAAGGATCATGTTTTTTGATATAGGTGCCCGCATAGGGGAGGGGGTTGACGCTCCCTTCGAGCACCAGGAACCGGGGGGCATAGGCCCGGGAGAGCAGGGTCAGATAGAGGTCCTTCTCGCTCTGTTCTCCCACATGGGGAATGGGCGTTTTGGTCAGGGCGATATACAGACCGAGACTGGTGTAGTACGCGTCAGGCTCGAACTCTATCTTGTAGAGCTTGGAAGGCGGCGTAGGCGGAGCGGCGGGCTGGCCATTCTCCGCGCGGACTGCAGGAACGGCGGTGATAAATAGGGCCGCGACCAGGAGGGCCAGCATCGGGAAAAGATGCCGCATGGGTGATCCGCCCTGTACCATAGTGCCAGAATGTATCATGCCAGTATGGGGAAAGCAAGGATGATGAAAAGATGAAAGGGAAGATACACTGATGCCACCAGAGGGTCACAAGGAAGCAGAACGATGACGCTTTTCTTTGCACATCCCCAACGCGTCCTGTAAGGCCGTTCCGGGGATGCGCGGGGGGAGAAGGTGAGGAATTGAACCCTCTGATTCTGATCTAACCCAATCCCGGGTAGGTCGGTTGCGACGCCTGTGCTTATGCATGCCCAGCTACGTCTTGAACAAAGACAAGGCTAAAAGAAGCGCGTCCGAAGGGGAAGCGCTGCCGGGATAAACCAAATCGTGACGGGAACACCAAACCGCATCCTGCATGCTTAGCACAGCGGAGCACTGAGCTGCCCCAAAAGAGCTGTTGTTCTGTTCCCTGGTTTTGTGTGAATGTGTTGGAGCATCCTCAAAAAAAACAGGACCGGGACAAGTCCGGTC
>JAAXXJ010000142.1:0-6380 GCA_013334545.1 Nitrospirota bacterium
GATTACCTCCTTTTGGTTCAAGTATATCTCATGTGTAACAGGATATTATAGGGACGGATACCGGCATCTAGTATTGATGAACTCGTAAGAACAAGTCGTCGTAATCCAGCCAAAATAAACTACACGAATCATCATATTTCCTTTGCAGCACAAGGGTTTTCGTGATACATACAGGCATCACTCGTCGTTTTGAGGAGCCCGCATGATCTATACCAAGGATCACAAAACCCCCGACATGTTCGACCAGTTTCCCTTCTTGGGGCCCAAGCGAAAGCAGCGCATCGAGGCGTCCTGGGCAAAGATTTTCCGGGAGCACATCCTGCCCACGCTACCTGTCGAGAGGGTGTTCTCCAAGTACGACCCGGTCATGGGACCGCCGACCAAGGAACTCTATGCCATGCTCGGCCTCATGGTGATCCAGCAGATGCATGATCTGACCAACGAGGAAGCAGTAGACCAGTTTGCCTACAATCTCCAGTGGCATTATGCCCTGAACATCACCAGCACGGTCGATGCCGACGCGTATGTCAGTCCCAAAACCCTCTGGACCATGCGGAATGTCCTGACCCAGGTACGACGATAAAGCGATCCGCCTGACCCGCCGGCGTGTGTACGAAGAATCCCCCGAGTTTAGGGACCGGTACCGCTTTCGTGCGGGAATCGAAGGGACCATGTCCCAGCTTGATCGCTTGACCGGAATCAAGAACCTTCGCGTCCGGGGCATGTCCAGCGAAAGCTTCGCTGCTTACTTAAAAGCTGCGGGGACCAATATCATCCGGGCAGCGGTGTTCCAGAACCGAGAAATCGGTGGAGATCCGGCCGTCACAGCCGTTTTCCCCTCGTTATCTTGTGCTGTCAAAGAGCGATTTCAGCGCGTTATAGTGGCCATCAGATGTTGGAGCGGTCTCCAATGGCCGCACATAGACTTCGCGGCGCTTTTTGCCGCCTGGCTTCTTACGAGACCATCAATACTATATGCCTTTCCAGCGCTGTTCACTTCATTTTCCCATATCGGATGAACCACAACTTCATGTCCGGGTTCCATCTGTCTTTCGCCGCCTTCGCGGACTCTATTAAACTTTTTTCAGCATAGCCGATGCGCACAGGAACAAGATCGTCGTCGGCAAATTTCCTTGCCGGCGGGCTCCATGCTGTTTTTTCGACAGCGAGCTCGACGGTCTTGGTCCTCGTACGATTCGCCTCGTCGTACCGATAGCCAATACAGACGAGCGCGTCGCCATGTTCCGCAAGCAGTTTCTTCGTCCCCTTTTGCCCCGGCTTCAGCTTCAGCCATGTTATCAATTGAACCTCTCGGATATCAGTTGACCATTGTCTGCTGATCCTACAAGACCTGCTGTCGCCTCGATCCACCCTCGACAGAGGGAGGCATGTTCGCACTCCAAACAAGCATGCCTCGCACAGAGCTCCTCGGTCAAAACGTCTGCAAAACAGTTCCGAACCATGAGAACGTATATGGGGAAAAGAAACAACGACTTGTGAAAGGAATAGGCCGATTATAAATACATTGGGCAGCTTGTCAAGAATTGCGGCGGGGTATTTTTCGGGTATAGGATGCCCCGGACACTAGCTGTATTCGTCATGCTCCTCGCCGAAGACCGCGTGGATGATCTCCCACGCCGTCTCCTCGACGGACTTGTTCGTCGTGTCCACGGCTTTCCAACTCCGGTGCTTCCGGGCGAGGTCCCAGACGTACTCGACCTCGGCGAAGACGTTCTTCAGATCGCTGTAGCTCGGCCGGAGCTTGGAGTTCTTCTGGCGGACCTTCCGGATTTTCTGCAGCACCTCGGGGTCGATGTTGAGACACACGACCTTGTGCTGGTCGATCTCGAAGAGTTCCTCCGGCAGGGCGATGCCCGGCACGATCGGGACGTTCGCGACCTTGTAGCCTTCCTGGGCCAGATAGAACGAGGTCGGGGTCTTGGACGTGCGCGACAGCCCGACCAACACGATGTCCGCCTCGTGCAGGCGTTCGGGACCCCTGCCGTCGTCATGGCCCAGCGTGTACTCGATGGCGTCGATGCGCTTGAAATACCGCTCGTCGACCCTCCGGAGCAGGCTCGGCGTCTCGAGCGGCTCCTGTTTCAGGTAGGCGGCAAGGTTGAAGATCAGCGGCCCGAGGATGTCGTGATGGAGGATCTCGTGCTTCATGCAGTACATGCTGGCGTAGTCGCGCATCTCCTTCTTGACGAAGGTGAATGCGATGAGCGCCTTGGCCGCCTTGGCCTGGTCCAGGATTTTCTTGAGGGCAGCGGTCGTGTCGATGTCGTGGAACAGCATCATCTTGGTGCGCGCCCGCTCGAACTGCACGATTGCAGCACGCACGATGTGCAGGCCGCTCTGACCGGTGCCGTCGGATAGGATGTAGATCTTTTTCATGGATGTCCTTCCTGCGGGAGATCGGTTGCCAACACAAGAAAAATGCCTTGGTCAATGTGAAAGGCTCAAAACTCGTCCGCAGATTCCGCCGATCCCACAGATTAGAACAACGTCCTTACTTGTTCGTAAGGACTAAATCTGCGTCAGTCTGCGAAATCTGCGGATACGATTGTATCTGGGCTGTTCTGCGGCACAGGTCGTTGACTAGGATTTCTGCGCCGGCGCCTGCTCTCGCGTCACCGGCTCCACCTTCCAGATCTTCTGTGCGTACTCCTGAATGCTCCGGTCGCTCGAGAACCTGCCCATGCCGGCAATGTTCAGGATGGCGCGGCGCGCCCACGCCTCCTGGTCGCGGTAGAGATCGTCCACCTGGTCCTGGGCTGCGAGGTACGATGCGTAGTCGGCCAGCAGCAGGAAGTGATCGCCCCCGTCGGTCAGGTTGTCGAAGAGGGGCCGGAACCGGTGCGGGTCGTCGGGCGAGAAGAAGCCCAGGGCGATCATATCCAGCGTCTTCCGCAGCTCGTCATTCGTGTTGTAGTAGTGCCAGGGGTCGTACCCCTCCTGCCGGATCTCGGCAACACCGTCCGCCGTGAGACCGAAGATGAAGATGTTCTCCGGCCCGACCTCCTCCTGCATCTCGATGTTCGCGCCGTCGAGGGTGCCGATGGTAAGCGCGCCGTTCAGGGCGAACTTCATGTTGCCCGTGCCCGAGGCCTCGGTGCCGGCAGTCGAGATCTGCTCCGACAGGTCGCAGGCGGGGATGATCTTCTCGGCGTTCGAGACGTTGTAGTTCGGCAGAAACACGAGCTTCAACAGGCCACCCACCGCGGGGTCGTGGTTCACCACATCGGCGACGCCGTGGATGAGCCTGATGATCAGCTTGGCCATGAAATAGCCGGGGGCAGCCTTGCCGCCGATGATGACCGTACGCGGGACGACGTCCTTCGCCCTTCCTTCGCGAATGCGGTTGTAGCGGGTGATAACGTGCAGAACGTTCAGGAGCTGCCGCTTGTATTCGTGGATGCGCTTGGTCTGCACGTCGAACAGCGAGTCCGGATCCACCTTCGTCCGCGTCCGGGCCTCGATGCCCTCGGCGAGGCGCTTCTTGTTCTCCCGCTTCACGGCGCGGAACTCCTGCTGGAATTCGGCGTCATCCGCCAGGGGCCTGAGGCTCATGAGGCATGCGAGGTCCTTCAGCCAGCATTCACCGAGCCGCGAGCTAATGAGCTTTGACAGCCCGGGGTTCGCCTGGTGAAGCCAACGCCGCGGGGTGATGCCGTTCGTAATGTTGATGATCCTGCCGGGATAGAAGCGGTCGAAGTCTGCAAAGATCGTCTCCTTCATCAGCTCGGTGTGGATGCGGGACACGCCGTTCACCGTATGGCTGCCCACAATGGCAAGGTGCGCCATCCGCACCCGGCGGCCCGCGTTCTCGTCGATGAGCGAGACCCGGCGCACGAGCTCGGCCTCGCCGGGGACGCGGTGGCGCACATCGTCGAGGAAGCGCTGGTTGATCTCATAGATGATCTGGAGATGGCGCGGCAGGATCTCGTTGAACAGATCGACCGGCCAGGTCTCGAGGGCTTCGGGCATGAGCGTATGGTTCGTGTAGGAAAAGGTGTTCCTCGTGATGTCCCAGGCGCGGGCCCATTCGAGGTGATGGACGTCCACGAGGATGCGCATCAGCTCCGGTATGGCGATGGACGGGTGGGTATCGTTCAGCTGGATCGCGACCTCGTTGGGCAGCTCATCGAGGTTGGCGTGGTATTTCGTGAAGCGCCGCAGCACATCCTGGAGGGTCGCGCAGACGAAGAAGTACTGCTGCTTCAGCCTGAGCTCGCGCCCCATCTGTGTCGTGTCATCGGGATAGAGGACCTTGGAGAGATTCTCCGACTCGTTCTTCTCCGCGACAGCCTGGATGTAGTTCCCTTCGTTGAAGTACTTGAGGTTGAAGTCTCGCGACGCCTTGGCCGACCAGAGCCGCATGTTGTTCACCGTATCCGTACCGAAGCCGGGCACCGGCGTGTCGAAGGCCATGGCCATAACATCCTCGGTGTCCACCCAGTGGTGCCGCAGACTGCCCCTCTCGTCCGTGTACTCCACGACGCGGCCGCCGAACTTGACGGCGTACAGCACCTCGGGCCGCGGGAACTCCCAGGGGTTCCCGTACCGAAGCCAGTTGTCGGGGTGCTCCACCTGGGCTCCCTTGTCGATGCGCTGCGTGAACATGCCGTACTCGTACCGGATGCCGTATCCATAGCCGGGGAGGTTCAGCGTGGCCATGGAGTCGAGGAAGCAGGCGGCAAGCCTGCCGAGGCCGCCGTTCCCCAGTGCCGCGTCGTTCTCAAGCTCGCTGATCCGGTGGATGTCCAGATCCAGGTCAGCAAGGGCGTCGCAGCAGGCGTCGTAGATCCCGAGATTGAGCAGGCTGTTCGCGAGGAGCCGCCCGGTCAGGAACTCGAGGGAAAGGTAGTAGACCCGCTTGGCATTGGCCCGGTAGTAGCTCCGCATAGTCTCCATCCAGCGCTCGATCAGCCGCTCGCGCACGGCCAGGGCAGTGGTGTGGAACCAGTCGCGGTGCGTGGCCGTGATGTGGTCCTTGCCCATGGAATAGATCAGGAGGTTGACCAGCGATTTCTTGAGGGACTCCTTGTCCAGGCCGTGGAAGTGGTAGCGGTAATCGCTCAGGTCCTGTGGCTTCATGATGCTCCTCCTTGGGGAGCTGCTGGTCGTCGTGCAGAGGCTACACTTGAATTATTTCATAAAGCTTCGATATGCGCAAGGCAATTATCGATCCCTGTAACTTACCGCAGGGAGTCTTAGATCCTCAGGGTACAATGATTATCCTTATCGCTCGCTAATCCCGCAGCAAGCTACGGGAATGCGCTTGCTCCTGGATTTAAGCTCCCTAAAGATTACTGCATGGAGCTTCGATCCTCAGGGTACAATGATCATCCTAATCGCTCGCTAATCCCGCAGCAAGCTACGGGAATGCGCTTGCTCCTGGATTAATGCTGATGGCAACAACGGAAAGAATACGCGGGACAGTTTCAGACGCTAACGATGATCTTGCCGAAGACCTGGTGGGAAAGGAGCTTCTCGTAGGCTCTGGGGGCGTCCTCAAAGGGAAATACCGAGTCCACCACGGTCCGGAGCGCACGGGGAAAGAGCGGCAAATACTGGTGGACAGCTGTCCGAGGCCCCACATAGACGCCATGGATGGTGAGGTTCTTGCCGAAGACCTGCCGAAGGGAGACCTTAGCTTCATCGCCTGCCGTGGCACCAAAGGTGACGACGCGGCCCCCGCGCTTCACCGCTGCGATCGACCGGGTAAGGGTATCTGCGCCCACATGGTCCACGGCGATATCAACGAGCGCCCCGCCGGTGAACCGCTTGACCGCTTCGACAAAATCTTCCTTATTATAATTAATGACCAGGTCAGCGCCGAGCGCCTTTGCCTGTTCGATCTTCCTGTCGTCGCCCACCGTCGTGACCACTGTTGCATTGAAGAGCTTCGCCACCTGGATGCACGCCGTGCCAGCTCCGCTCCCTGCTGACTGGACCAGCACCGTCTCGCCCTGCCGGATGCATGCGCGGAGCACCAACCCGTTCCAGGCCGTGGTGTAGGTGATGCCGATACCGGCTGCTTCCTCGAAGGTCAGTCCCGCGGGCTTCCTGAAGATGTTCTGTGCCGGAGCCTTCACATATTCGGCGGAAACCCCGGGAGCAACCACGCCGAGAAGCGAAAAGTCCCGGCACTCGTTCTCCCAGCCGCTCATGCATGATGCGCAGACGCCGCAGGACAGGCCGGGAAAGACTATCACCTCGTCGCCGGGCTTCACGTGGTTCACGAGCTTGCCGACCTTTTCGACGACGCCGGATGCGTCGGACCCGAAGATATGCGGGAGCGGGATGGCCAGCGGATACTTCCCCTCCATGACCCAGACATCAAGATGATTGAGCGAGAAGGCCCTGACCCGGAC
>JAAXXJ010000142.1:6390-7388 GCA_013334545.1 Nitrospirota bacterium
GGCACTGCAAGTTGTCCCGGCCCATCCAAGACCTTCACCATCCAGGTCAATCCGAGCGGACATGTAAACCAGCCAATCTCCAAAGTTGTTTGTAATGGGACGAGCACCTCAGTGTCGTTGATCTCCGGCACGGGGAACTCGCCGAGCTTGATGGCCTGATAGCCTTTTTGTTCGTTGTAATAGAGTGCTTTCATTGATTGCTCCATGGTGGGCGGAGACAGAACAGGAGATTATCTTTTCTCCGCCTTAACTTTGTTTTTTCTCTCGGAGCTTCTTATCCGGTACAGCCGCTTCGTAAAACCACCCTCAGCTTCAAAAGCTCTTGGCTGGAGGAAAACTTGTATACTTATGGTACAGCTCGAACAGGAATGCCCATTGCGCTGTCAATGCGTCAGTCCGCAGCAGCGCTTGAACTTCCTGCCGCTTCCGCACGGGCAGAGCTCGTTCCCGCCTGTTTTCCCGCCCTCCGAAACGACAGGCCGGGACGCAGCGTTGAGCCGGGCGTTACGCAGGCCCTTGTGGACCCGCCCGATGCAATCCGCCGAGATATGCTCCATCCGCTCAATAAGCTCCATTCCCTCCCGAAGTATCTTGGGCGCGACAGCATCCACCTTTTCCAGCTGCTCGATGTACTGTTCCATGTTCTGTCGGAGCCCGTCGCTGTCGCCAGCGAGCTTCTTGCCGAGCCAGGGAAGCACGTTGAAGGAGTAGGCATCGTACAGGGGCCCGAGCGGCTGCCAAATGCGGGAAAACTCCAGCACGAGCAGTCGCCCGCCCGGACGCAGCGCGCGCGCCATTTCGGCCAGCGCGACGTCCTTGTGCGTCATGTTGCGCAGACCGAAGGCCACGGAAACAAGATCGAAGTGCCCGGAGGGAAAGGGCAGCTTTTCCGCGTCGCACTGCGCGAGCGGCAGGGTCAATCCCGCGTCGAGCATGCGGTCGCGCCCTTCGGCAAGCATCGAGCCATTGATGTCGGTGAGCCACACCTCGCCACTCGT
>JAAXXJ010000143.1 GCA_013334545.1 Nitrospirota bacterium
AGGCATCGTTCTCTGCTTTCTCCCCCCGCTCATGCCTTACGCCTATCGCACGTTTCAGATCTGTTCCTTGATCCCGAGCTTGTTCCGCTCCTCATCGCGCAGGACCCGCCGGAGCACCTTGCCCACCAGGGTCTTGGGGAGCTGGTCGCGGAACTCGATCTCCTTCGGGACCTTGAACTTGGACAGCTCGGTCTTGCAGAAGTCGATGATCTCCTCGGCCGTTGCGGTCTGTCCCTCCTTCAGGACGATGAAGGCCTTGATCTTCTCTCCCATGTACTCCTCGTGCGGAAGGCCGACGACCACGGCGTCCTTCACCTTGGGGTGCGAGAAGAGCACCTCTTCGACCTCCCGGGGGTACACGTTCTCGCCAACGGTCTTGATCATGTCCTTGATGCGGTCCACGATCATGAAATACCCTTCCTCGTCGCGTTTCGCAATGTCTCCCGTGTGGAGCCAGCCGCCCCGGAGCGCTTGGGCGGTCTCCTCCGGTTTGTTCCAGTAGCCTTTCATGACCTGCGGGCCCTGGACCACGAGCTCGCCGGTCTCACCGACCGGAAGTTCCCGTGTCCCGGTCTCCAGGTCCACGATCCTGGCCTCGGTGTCGGGCCAGGGAAGCCCGATGGTGCCGCTCTTGCGCCTGCCGAAGATTGGATTCGCGTGCGTCACGGGCGAGGCCTCGGATAGGCCGTATCCTTCGACGATCCGGGACTTGGTCAGATGCTCGAAGCGGTCCTGCACCTCCTTCATGAGCGGCCCTGCTCCGCTGATGGCGGCCTTGATTGAGGTCAGGTCGTACGTGTGGGTCTTCACGTAGTTCCCGATGGCCAGGTACATGGCCTGGATGCCGGGAAAGATGGTGGGGCGGTGCTTCTGGATAGCATTGAGCACTTCTTTTGTATGGAACTTCGGCAGCAGGATGAGCTCGGCGCCGATCAGGATGCCGAGGTTCATGGCGGTGGTCATCCCGTATACATGGAAGAAGGGAATGACCGCCAGGATGCGCTCCTCGCCCTCGTTCCGGACCGTGAGCCAGGTCCTGCACTGGAAGGCGTTGACCACGAGGTTCCGGTGCGTCAGGATGGCCCCTTTGGGGATGCCCGTGGTCCCGCCGGTGTATTGTAATATTGCGGTGTCTCCGGGAGCAACATCAACATCAGGCCTCGTGTCCGGAGCGCGGTCCATGAGCTCCAGAAAATCAGATATGGGCGGTAATCGTTTCACGGACACCCACTGATGCTCCAGCCGCGCCTTGATCGGATAGAGCAGGTTCAACGGGAAGGGAAGATAATCCTTGATACCGCACAGGATGAGGTGCCGGAGGCCCACCTTCGCCAGCACCGGCGCAATCACCGGATAGAACATGTCCACGGCGACCAGGACCGATGCGCCGCTGTCCCTGAGCTGCACTTCCAGCTCGTGGGAGTGGTACAGCGGGTTCGTGGCAACGCCGACGGCGCCGGCGCGGAGCGTACCGTAGTAGGCGATGACCATCTGCGGGATGTTGGGGAGCATGAGCGCCACGCGGTCGCCTTTGGTAACGCCCAGGCCCGCGAGGGCGTGCGCGAACCGGTTAGCAAGCCGGTCGAGCGACCCATAGGTTATCTTCTTCCCGTAGAACACCAGTGCGGGGTGGTCGGGGAATTTCAGGGCAGTTTCCGAAAGCACCCCTCCCAGGGTCAGGTCTGGGTAGGCCAGATGCTCGGGCACCCCTTCCTCGTAGAACTGGGTCCAGGGATGCACCTGCTGATTCACCGTGGACTTCATGGCGTGCCTCCTTATGCTGGCCTGCAGTAGAGTGACGGCTCCGCAGATGGCCGCCCCTTCTATTGAGGATATAAATGGTCCTTAATATCTATTTTTATTATATCACAGCAAGGAGAAATCGGAGGGTCAGCGGCGGGGGCGGGGGCGGTCGGAAGTGCGGCGCCTGCCGGGCTGCGGGGGGCGCAGCGCACGCTCCCGCTCGCTCTTCTGTCGCTCCTCGTGCGTGCGCCGGATCTCCTTCACGAACAGGCCTTCGTCGGCCCAGTCAACCGGGATCTTCTGGCCTATGAACTGCTCGATGCTCTCGAGGGAGAAGACATATTCCTCGCAGGCAAGGCTCAGGGCCTTACCGGTCGCGCCGGCCCGGCCGGTGCGACCAATGCGGTGGACATAGTCCTCGGCGTCCTGGGGCAGGTCGTAGTTGAACACATGGGTCACGTCCTTCACGTCGATCCCGCGGCTGGCCACGTCGGTCGCAACCAGTATCGCGAGCCTTCCTTCCTTGAAGTCGCCAAGGATCCTGAGGCGTTTCTTCTGCTCGATGTCGCCGGTGATGGCCTGGGACTTCCAGTTGTTGCGGTTCAGGCGCTCCACGACCATGTCCGCGGCGCGGCGGGTGTTCACGAAGATGAGGGCTCGGGTCGGAGCCTCCCGGGCAAGGAGGCCGAGAAGCAGCGGCACCTTCTCGTTCTTGCCTACGTGGTAGAGCACCTGCTCTACCTTCTCAACGGTGACCTGCTCGGGCGTAATGGATATCTTCTCGGGCAGGTTCATGTGTTCATAGGCGAGTTCCATGACCCGGTAGGAGAGAGTGGCGGAAAAGAGCATGGACTGTCGCTTCGTGTAATCGGGCAGCTTTTTCAGGAGATACCGCAGATCGTCGATGAAACCCATATCGAACATGCGGTCGGCCTCGTCGATGATGAGGTAGCGCGTCTTCCTGAGGCTGTATACGTGCTGTTTGAAATAATCGATAAGCCTGCCGGGCGTGCCGATGAGAACATCGACCCCGTTTGCAAGCGCCTTGCGCTGCTTGTCGTAATCGATGCCGCCGTAGACCGCGAGCGAGCGAAAGCCCGTGAACTTTCCAAGCCGCTCCGCCTCGTGGAATATCTGGTCTGCGAGCTCGCGGGTCGGCGCAATGATCAGGGCCTGCGGGGAGTTCCCGAGGTCCACGACAGGATTACGGACCATGCGGGTGAAGAGTGAGATAAGGAAGGCAGCCGTCTTGCCCGTCCCGGTCTGTGCCTGTGCGGCGACGTCCTCGCCGCGGATCGCGCGGGGCAGGACTGCCTCTTGTACCGGTGTGCATGTTGTGAATCCTGAATGTTCGATTCCCTGCCTGACCTCGAATGGCAGGTCGAGTTCACTAAAGTCCATGGTGCTCCATTCCTGATGAAGACATTTCGTCAACACAAATTTCTTCGCTACTATACCATAAGAGTGTTGTTCAGGAAAGTGAAATCATGAACGCGACTGAAGTACCGCACTTCATGCTGTTGACAGAAGTACGTGCATGCATGGTGCGATAATGAGATCGATCACGCTGCTTCGCGGACATTCTTGTGCTGTGCATGCGCGGTGTGCCGTACGATGAACCATGAGGAAGCCGTCAAACAAGGGACTGTTTGGCGGGAATTTCATCTACTTTGGTCCGGTCCGAGTTGCATGGCATGCGTGATGTACATATCAGCAAAAAAATTTCGAACGAAAAAAGCAGAACATGCGATACTAGAAATAGTGGTGAAAATGGCAATTATCACAAAACATAATGTACCAAAATAATTTGTGCTTATTCCTGTGTTGATAAATAGTCTAACTCTATGATAGTTAATTTTTTAATTTTTTTTGTTGACAAATCGTACACTCTTGTTGTATATTCGTCCACAGAGGTGAAGGAAATTGCTGACAAAACTCTTCTCTTCGACAAGAGCAGAGCTTTTAAGTTTGTTCTTTAACAATCCGGATGAAAAGTTCTACCTCAGGGAGATAGCCCGTCACATCAGCAAGGATGCGGCGGGGATCAAGCGAGAGTTGGACACCCTGGTGAAGATAGGGCTTCTGGGAGTGGAAAAGCGGGGCGTGCAGAAATACTACTTTGCAGACAAGACCTCGCCGATCTTCTCCGAAATGAAAGGCCTCATCTTCAAGACCACCGGTATCCAGGGTTCCATCAAGGCAGCGCTTTCAAGGCTGAAAGGGGTCCAGGCGGCATTCATCTACGGTTCTTATGCCAAGGGCTCGGAAAAAGAGGACAGCAATATCAACCTCATGGTGGTCGGCCAGGTGAACATCACCGAACTGAACGACGTAGTGATGGGCCTTGAAGAGAAGATGAAGCGTGAGATCGATTACCTGGCATTCGACGAGCAGGAGTACCGGAAACGGAAGGATGCAAAAGACCCCTTTATCCGGGAGATCGTGAAAGGCAAGAAGATATTCCTGCTGGGTAAGGAAGATGACATATGAAGCGCTGCAAGACATGGGACTGGAAGAGCGTGCAGCCGAGACCCAGGAGGTCCTGGGGCTCATGATGCGGGCCGAGCGCGATCTTACCACGGCGCGGCTTCTCCAGGACAAGGACGAGGAATGGTCCTTTGCCGCAGCATACCAGGCAATGGCGCGGTCCGGTCGGGCGCTCATCCTGTCCGAAGGGTACCGCCCCAAAGGTGCGCGGAGCAGGGATACGCACAAGACGGTGGTCACTGCATCGGGGGTCATCCTCGGCGAG
This sequence comes from Nitrospirota bacterium, assembly GCA_013334545.1. Lineage (GTDB taxonomy): Bacteria > Nitrospirota > UBA9217 > UBA9217 > UBA9217 > JAAXXJ01. The sequence goes on from JAAXXJ010000143.1 coordinate 4,496, forward strand.
AAGCATAAGAGCCTCATCAACAAGTTCGACCGAATGAGGCGGAAATACCAGAACTTCACGGTCGAGACCGGCAGCATGGTCTCCCGGTACGAGGCAAAGCAGGCGATCAGGGACGCAGAGGAGTTCTTTAGCCTGGTGGCCTCCCGGCTCAGGGATAAATATTCGCAGATGTCGCTGCTCAACGATGTACCGCAGCTTGTATCCAGATAAAGCCGCTTAATTGATCGCGGTATCCGAAAGGGGGTGGACACTTAATGCCGGCGAAGAAGAAAGCTGCCAAGAAAAAGGCAAAGAAGAAAGCGAAGAAGAAGTAGCTTTTCTCCACTACCCCACCATATCATGGGGAGCGCCGGGGGACCAGGTCCCCCGGCGACATTCACTAGGCGATCCGTGCCCGGTCTTCGGGAACGGTTACCGATAGCTGATAATCCAGCCACCAACGGAAAGGAAGGTGATTCTCACATGCCAGCCAAGAAGAAAGCCCCGGCAAAGAAGGCCAAGAAGACCGCGAAGAAGAAATAACCGTGCTGTACCAAATGGTGTTGTCCGATCCAGAATGAACAAATGCCACGAAGCTTGCCTTCGTGGTTTTTGTTTTTCCACGGAGGGCAGACGCGGCACCCTCTTGCATCACTGTGCGATCGCTGTCATAATCAGTCCATGGCCAAGCGGAACTATCTCAAGATCCACTCGTCTGCCAGGGCGGTCTGGACAAAAAGACTGCTCATCGCCGGGGCTGTGCTTGTCAGCGTCATCGCTCTCTGGAAATTCATCGTGGGCGAGATGGGGGTGGTCAAGTATTACCGCATGAGCGCGCACGCCCGCGAACTCCGGAGCGAGATCGAGCATCTGAAAAAGGACAACGTTCGGCTTTCAAAAGATGTCGCTGCTCTCAAAACGGATGCCGCATTTCTCGAACGGATGGCCCGCGACAAGATCGGCCTTTCCCGGCCCGGCGAAGTGGTCTATTATTACGGCGATCCCCGGCAATGACCGCATGGACCGCAGCGCCCTCCGCATCGGCGGAAATTTCGTTTGACATTGTCCTGCCGCTCTTTTAAGATGGCTCGGCATGCCCGTCGTGCCGCTGCGACATGTCCGATCATCCTCTCTCCATAGCCTTCGTCTGGCACATGCACCAGCCGTACTACAAGGACGACCTGTCGGGTAGCACGATCCTGCCCTGGGTGCGGATGCACGGGATCAAGGACTACTATGGTATGCCCGCGCTCCTCACCGATTTTCCCGCGATCCACCAGACCTTCAACCTCGTCCCCTCGCTCATCAAGCAGATCCAGGACTACGTCGAGAACAACGCGTCCGACAAGTTCCTCGACATCACCCTGAAGCCTGCAGGGGAGCTCGACCACGACGAGAAGATCTTTCTGCTGAAGAACTCATTCATGGCGAACTGGGACACGATGATCCGCCCCTATCCCGCCTACTGGATGCTGCTCGATCGGAGGGGAAAGAGCGTCTCTCCTCGTGACCTTGAGAACGCCGTCCGCTATTTCACGACCCATGACTTTCTCGACCTGCAGGTATGGTTCAACCTGACCTGGTTCGACCCGGTCTTCAAACAGAACGACCCGCTGGTGAAGGGGATGATCGAAAAAGGGTCCGGCTTCACGGAGGAGGAGAAGCGGCTCCTTATCGCGAAACAGCGCGAGGTCATGTCCCTTATCATCCCCGAGTACCGGAAGCTTGCCGCTGCGGGACGGATCGAGCTCACGACCACGCCGTTCTACCATCCGATCCTGCCGCTGCTCTGCGACACAGACCTGGCAAAGGTCGCGACACCCGATATCAAGCTGCCTGCGTACCGGTTCGTCCATCCCGAAGATGCCAAGGTGCAGGTGGAACGCGCCCTTGCCTACCACGAGAAGTTCTTCGGGTCCCGCCCGGCCGGCATGTGGCCGTCGGAGGGCTCGGTGGCCGAGGAGATCATCCCGCTCCTGGCCGGATCGGGCATCCGGTGGATCGGCACCGACGAAGGCGTGCTGGCGCGCTCGCTGGGCGTCGCGATCGACCGCGATTTCAGTGGGATCATGAAGAATCCCGAGATGCTGTACAAGCCCTACCTTGCCGGCAAGGGTGACAAGACCGTGTCCATCGTGTTCCGCGACCACACACTCTCCGATCTCGCAGGATTCGTCTATTCCAAGTGGGATTCCAGGAATGCGGTGAACGACCTTGTCGACCGGCTGCACCGGATCCGGAAGAGCCTGGGCAGCAAGCCGCACCTGGTGTCGATCATCCTGGACGGCGAGAACGCCTGGGAGCACTACCCGAACGACGGCAGGGATTTCTTCCTCTATCTCTATGAGCGCTTAAGCAAGGAAGAGGGGCTCCGGTGCGTTACCGTGAGCGAGTACCTCAAACAGCATCCCGCGCAGGACCGCATCGATAAGCTCCACGCCGGCTCCTGGATCTACTCGAACTTCCGCATCTGGATCGGCCATGAGGAGGACAATCGCGCTTGGGACCTCCTGGGACAGACGCGGGAGGCCCTGGTGTCCTACGCCGAGCGGAACAGCGACCCGCAGAAGCTCATGAAGGCCTGGGAGGAGATCTACATCGCCGAAGGAAGCGACTGGTGCTGGTGGTACGGCGACGACCACTTCTCGGAGAACGATGAGGAGTTCGACCTCCTTTTCCGCACCCACCTTATGAACGTGTACCGCATCATCGGCCTGGACGTGCCCATCGAGCTTCGCGTGCCCATCCTGCGCGGTGACCGCGAGGCCCGCCCGACCGTGGAGCTCAGGGCGCTCATTTCGCCGACCATCGACGGCCAGGTGACCAACTACTTCGAGTGGCTCTCCGCCGGATTCTACGACGTGGCCCGTGGCGGTGGCGCCATGCACCGCGGCGACAGCGTCATC
>JAAXXJ010000144.1 GCA_013334545.1 Nitrospirota bacterium
TTTCAATGCATTTCATCTTATGAGTCATCTCAATAGCAAGTGGGTACAATCATAAGGATCTCGAACGAATTCGTGTTCCTACGAGGAAGCACATGTTGGTTTTCTTTTTTCTGCACCCCGGTTCACAGGTCCGTGCAGGCATGCATTGCTGGTACTGTTTACAAGTTTATTCGAGCACCGCAGCACTTCCCCTCGCCCGAAAAAAAGGGCTCGGCCGTGTCTGCCTGGCTTGGTGGTTTCATTGGCCATGACCCCTTTCGCATGCTTGTGCACAGACCTGTTCACGGGATGCAGGGGCCTCTGGAAAAACGGATGCATAGGCCTATCCCGGGTAAAGCTTTCCGATGACCTTCAATGCCTTCGGGATGACCTCGATATCCAGCCTCGATGTGTCACCGCGGTAGACCTCTCCATCCACATGCACCGGCACCGGCAGGGTGCTCTCGATGCGGAGCTTCGTCACCTGCCGCATCGAGGCATATCGCTCTACGCGGTCGAGCGTGCCCTGGAACACCTTCGGCAGATGCCAGAGCAGCCGGGGGACGCTGATGGGCTTCACGAAGGTGACGTCGAGCAGGCCGTCATCAAGCTTCGCGTGCGGCGTCAGCCTGAATCCGCCGCCGCAGGTGGTGCCGTTCCCGATGGTGAGTAGAAAGAGGTCCTGCGTCACCGTGCTCCCGCCGAGCGTGACCGTGAGCGGCAGGGGCGAGTAGGTCCCGAGGGTCGTGATGAGCGCCATGACATAGCGGAACCGTCCGCTTGCCGGCCACCGGATGCCGTGGCTGTTGTGGTTCACCGCCGCATCGAACCCGATGCCAACGACATTCACGAAGCAGAGGCCGTTGATAGTCCCCGCGTCGATGGTCCGCGTCCGGCCCGCAACGAGGCAGTCCACCGCCGCTCGGACGTCGTTGGGAATGCCGAGGGACTTGATCAGATCGTTGCCCGAACCCGCCGGTCCAATGCCGAGCGGGGTTTCGCAGTCCAGCATGGCGCCCGCGATTTCATGGACGGTCCCGTCTCCGCCGATGGCCACGATGGCGTCGAAATCTTTGCATGAGCGGACCGCGATCTCAGCCGCGTGCTTTGGCGCGGCGGTGAACTCCAGGTCGAACTCAATATTCCGCTGTCCGAGCAGCTCGACGACGAGCGCGGCGATATGCCGGCTGCGGTGCGTGCCAGCAGCCGGATTCGCGATGAGCTTATATTTTTTCATGCAGGTGACATTATAGGGGGCCGATCAAGGCAAGTCAAATGCGCGCAGGGCTGGCGGTCACGCGGTATCGCCCTGCAGGGCACGTTAATCCACTTTTCGCGATGACGCATAACCCCAGGCCGGGAAGCCGGCTGCAACGTAACGCGGGATGTTCTGACAACAATGATTGCATGTCTACTTCCTTGATTGTCGTAACGCGGTTCCCAGCAGCGCCACGACCGTCACATTGACGATGAATATCGTGAGCTTAATTGTTGTCACCCCGAGGACGAGCTCATATATTTCAACAGGGATGTACATGCCTCCCGTAAGAAAACCGAACCATTCAGCCCACTGCCGATGATACCACAGCCCGTAGGCTTCAGCGAAGCGGACCAGGGCATACAGGAGCGCGGACAGGGCAAGCACTAAAAGCTGAGGATCGGTGATATGATCGATGAAATCGATGAATATCGTCGGATAATGTCTGGCGGGATTGAGATGGAGGTGGCGAACAATTTGCTCTGAGACCGCGTGGAGGTCTTTGTGGATGAATACCAGCAGGCCAAACCCTGTGATGAGAACGATCGCTCCTTTTGCCGCTTCGAACACCGCTGCGATATGGATATAATCTTCTGAATGTTTGGTCATGGTATTCTTTTCCTGACCTTGGGGAGAAGGAACCGTCTCCTGCATCGATGTTTGCTTCTGCCTGTTATTGGCGACCCTCCCCGCGTCTCCCCCTTCACCGCTTTAAAAATGCATTCCGGGCATTTCCCTCTATTTTTGCCGGAAAACGTAATCCGTTATGATTCGGCAAAACGGCGAAAGAACCACTGTTTGATCCCTTCCACTGCATAGAGATAGAAAAACACCAGCCCGGCCAGGATCGCATAGAATGATACGGGCGGCGGCACAAATCCGAAATACCTGCCAAGCGGTGTGAACGGAAGTACCACTGCAAGGGATACGGTCAAAAGAGAACAGAGCATAAGCCGCATGTTCGGACGGCTTTTGAATGGATTCCGGCGGGTGCGGATGATGAAAATAACGAGCACCTGCGTTGCCATGGACTCGATGAACCAGCCGGTATGAAAAAGCTTCTCTCCGGCATGGAACACGTGCAGCATGATGTAAAAGGTGAGGAAGTCGAAGAAAGAGCTTACCGGCCCTACGGAGAGCATGAAGTTGCGGATGAACTTCATGTTCCAGTGCCGAGGATGGGCGAGATACTCTTCATCGACGCTGTCAAGCGGGATGGGGATCTCGGACACATCGTAGAGAAGGTTGTTCAGCAGGATCTGGACCGGCAGCATGGGAAGAAAGGGGATGAAGAGGGTCGCCCCGGCCATGCTGAACATGTTGCCGAAGTTCGAGCTCGTTCCCATCATGATGTACTTCATGATATTGCCAAAGGTGCGCCTGCCTTCAAGCACGCCTTCGTAGAGCACATGCAGGTCCCGCTCCAGAAGGATCATCTCCGCAGCACCCTTTGCCACGTCCACGGCGCTGTCCACGGAAATGCCGATATCGGCGGAATGGAGAGAAGGCGCATCATTGATCCCGTCGCCGAGATAGCCTACCACGCGGCCGCGCCGCTTCAGGGCCAGGATGACCCGGTTCTTCTGCGCGGGGTTGACACGGCAGAACAGGTTCACATCCTCTACCCGCGCCGATAATGCCTGTTCATCCATTCCTTGGATTTCCGTGCCGGTCAGCACCCCCGTGATGGGGAGGCCGAGCTTCTCGCAGATATGCCTGGTCACGATCTCATTGTCGCCGGTCACGACCTTGACCGCCACGCCCACCCCGGCAAGCGCGGACAGCGCCTCTGCAGCGCTCTCCTTCGGCGGATCGAGGAATGCGGCGAAACCGGCAAAGACCAGCTCCGTTTCGTCGCTCACGACAGCGTGAGGATGATCGGGCCCCTCCCGCCTCCAGGCGATCCCCAGCACGCGGAAGCCGTCTCTCCCCAGCTCTTCGTAGAGTGCCCGGACCCTTGCAGAGGCAGCATCGTCGAACGGCTGCGGGTTCTGCTCGCCCTGTTCCTCATACAGGGTCGAGAGACGAAGGATGTCCTCCGGAGCGCCTTTGACCGCAAGGAGCCTGTATTGACCATTATCGATGAGCACAGAGACCCGGCGGCGCTCAAAATCGAAGGGGACCTCGTCGATCTTGCGCCAGCCTGTCGCGTCGATCTCCCTGTGCTCGAGGATGGCATCATCCATCGGGCTCTTGAGCCCGGTCTCGAAGAAGCTGTTCAGATAGGCCAGTTCAAGCACGCGGCTGCTGTCGCGGCCACGGCTGTCAACGTGGCGCTCGAGCCGTATACGAGCCTCGGTGAGCGTGCCGGTCTTGTCCGTACACAACACATCCATGCTCCCCAGGTTATGGATGGATTCGAGCCTCTTAACGATCACCTTTTTTCCGGCCATACGCATTGCGCCCCGGGCCAATGTCACGGAAACGATCATGGGCAGAAGCTCGGGGGTGAGGCCAACAGCGAGCGCAACGGCAAAGAGGAACGATTCGAGCCATGGCCGATGGAAGAAGGCATTGACGAAAAGGACGAACAGCACGAGGAGTACCGTGAACCGCATGATGAGCATGCCGAAGCGCTGGGTGCCCTGTTCGAACGAGGTGGGAGGCGCCTTGGTGGTGAGCGTGTCTGAGATCTCACCCAGGGCGGTGTTCGGCCCGGTCCGGCAAATGAGCACCGTGGCCGAGCCGCTCACCACGGACGTACCCATGAACACGGCATTCGCCGCATCGGCCATGTCTCGTTCGTCTTCAGCAAGGTCGCGCGGCACCTTTTCCAGTGGATAGGATTCCCCGGTCAGGAGCGCCTGGTTGACAAAGAAGTCCTTGGCCTCCAGCACCCGTCCGTCGCCAGGGACACGGTCGCCTGCGGAAAGAAGGACCACATCGCCCGGCGCCAGCGTTGCCGCGGGAACTTCAATGCTCTTCCCGTCGCGCAGCACCTGGACGCGGATTGCCACTGACTGGCGAAGATCTTCCGCTGCCCTGCCCGCTCGGTGCTCCTGGATGAAATCCAGGGTCACGCTCATGACCACGATGGAGCTGATGATCAGGAAGCTGGCCACATCTCCGGTGAACGCGGACACTGCACTGGCGCAAAGGAGGATGATAACGAGGGGATTTTTGAACCGGGCGAGGAATTGAATAAAAAGCGCGCGCTTCTTCGGCGGCCGCAGCATGTTCGGGCCGGCCTGCTTCAGCCGGTCGGCTGCTTCGCTGCTTGAGAGACCGGAAGGGGCGGCGTTCACCAGTTTCAGGAGCTCGGGAAGGGATCGCCGCCAGAAAACTGTCCTCTCGCTCGAGGGAGAAACGGTCATGCATTCCTCTCAGAGTTCAGAGGTAACAATCGTATAAAATAACTATACCATTTTGGAAATTGTTCTGTGGACGCGTTTGCTCACTGCTTCATCTTCAACGCCACCTTCAGGACCATCGTCAGCTGTCCAATGGTCCCCTTCTTGTTCGCTATGATCTCGTCGTTGAGCGCTTCCTCGTCCTTCGGAGGGGCCGTCTCAGACGCCTTCTTGTTCAGCCGGACCGCCTTCGACGGGCAGGTGGGGACGCAGAGGCCGCAGCCGATGCACCTGCTCAGGTTTACCTGCGCCTCTCCCGACGGGCCGGTCAACGTGATCGCGTTGACCTGGCAACGGGAAACACAGGTGCCGCAATGAACGCATGCAGCTGAAGATACTTCGGCCTGGTAGTTGCTCGACCAGAAGTCGACCGGATGGGGCAGGAACTTCTGGTATGACAGCATGCCGCAGCAGCAGCCGCAGCAGGAGCAAATGAACTCGGGCTGGCGGGTGTTGGCGGGCTGCAGGACGAGGCCGTCCTCCTCGTTCCGTTGGATGATCGCCAGCACCTCGTCCCGGGTCACCTCTCGGCAGTGCTTGCGGCGCAGGACCATCTTTGCCATATCGCCGAAGGCGAGGCACGTTTCTTCACGGGAGGTCTTCTTGCACGGTCTGCCCTTCATTGCCTCGCTCCTGCGGCAGATGCAGGGAAGCACGACGAAAGGTCCGGGGGAGTTCTGGACGATTGAGCGGACCTGGTCATACGTGGCAACGTGGTGCTCCACTGGAATGCTCTTGTTGATGGGAATGGTCCGCATTTGGGATGGTTTGACCGATACGAAGGACCTCCCGAAGCTGAGGACCTTGCTGAAATAGGCATCGGCGTCCGCCAGGAATTCCGGCGAGGGATTGCCGTCCTGGCATTCGTACATGCCGACCACCAGCGGCAGGACATACCAGTGGCTGATCCCGTTTTTCTCCTTCCATCCGATGGCGCCTTTCGTAAACATGCTGTCGAGGAGGCTTGCGGTCTGTGCCGAGAAAAAATCGGCTGCGGCACGTTCCATGATCTGCTCTGTGGGGGACGGCTTGTAGGTAAGGTGCAAGGCAAGCTTCGCTTCGTCAGGCGTGAAGAGCCGCTTGAGCAGACGGATGTCTGCGCCCGACCAGGTCGACGGAAACCCGATCGCCTGTTCATCGAGATGCTGCTGCAGGATGCGGTAGATGCTTTCGTCAGAAGTCATGCGGTCGGTCATACTGCATAAAGGAATGAATAACTATGCATTGAACCATTGGGGCGCTGACGCGCCGACCTTGGCGCGTCGCTGTAGCGCCAGGTTGGCTCTTTTATTTCCATTGAGAAATCTGTTCAATCATTGTGTGGATTTCACTTAATCGACTTGAAGAAGAATGACCCCATCCCTCTTGCCAATGCCACAGATTTTGGCGTAAATCTGGATGCTCCTTATTTCCTAAGCCCGCGCGGTTCATAATATTTTCTGCAGTTTCCTCTTTCTCTGCTAGTAAACCGCCACCAGTGTAGAAGAGTAAGAACCACCATACAACTTTTCTTTCTATGCTCGTCAATTGCTTCAAAAAATCAGCCGCCTCCTTAGGCTCTAGCCGCTGAGATCCCAATAGGTGAAATACTTTGGGCTCACCAATCTTCAGCACCGCCATTAAGATTGAGCCAACAGCGAGGCACCACCGCAAGCGCCCCTTATTCTCCTCCGATGTAGAGAAAATATGACCAAGAATGCGAAAAGCTTCCTGTATTTGCCTCGGGGTGAGCTTCAGTGCTCCCACAAGTTCGGTTATGTTATCTACTCGAGACTGCTCAAGCTTCATGAAACAATGCCTTGAGCCCTCACGTTTTAAGTAGTAGTCAACATACCTTGATGCTATCTTCTGGTAACCTGTCTCCGATATTGGAGGTAGCGTAACTTCACGATGAACGAACTTCCTATAATATTCTTCAAAATCTAGATCTGGGCCAAAAGCGGTTTTTGCTGAATTCTCTAGTTGCTCGCGGTCAGCCGCAAGAAGGAATACAGCGCCCTTAATGTCGAAGATATGTTTGATAGTCTCTAAGTAAGTGATTGCATAATCAGGCCTGCACCTGTCCAGTTCATCTACGAGAAATAAAACTCTAGGTTCTGATGCGGCTACAAATTCTCGAATCGCTTTCTTCAGCGAGTCCATCGCAGCTTTTCTGCCCTGGTACATTGAAAATGTATCCGACAGAATAGCTACAACGTCTTGTCGTTTCTTTTTCTTCTTTTCTGCGAGATCACCGGCCTCGACAGCATCAATTCCGGTCATTTTCTTGACGACTTGACCACCCATCGCTGTCGCAAACCATCCAAGATCTTTTGCAGCATTAACTAGGGACGCTGTAGATCGTCCCTTTGTTTCCAAGCGCTCAACTAATGCCGAAATAATCGCGAAGAGGGGGTCTCCATAATAGTCACTCTCCCAAGCGTTTAAGGAAATCACTAGTGGCTTATCGGTTTTATTATTTGCGTTTTCTAGAGAGGACTTCCACATCCTCAGAAAAGTCGTTTTCCCGGAACCAAACTTTGAAGCCAATGCGAGGACAAGACCGCCTTCGACATAATCATGTTCGGTAGTTATAAATCTCTCAAGCCGTTCTGCAAAACCCTCTAGCCCGAGTAGGTCATCTTTAAAAGTTGTGATTTCCATTCTTTCCTCATGAGCCAACCAGTGATTAAGCGGTTAGACCGCCTGCATCTACATATATATGCAAGCATCTACAATACATGCATCTACCTGTAGATGCCGGTCAGGCATATACAGATAGATGCTTTTCC
>JAAXXJ010000145.1 GCA_013334545.1 Nitrospirota bacterium
CAGAAAAACATCGAGGCATACGGCAGCTTCAGCGTAATATCCCATTTGCGCATAAACATCAGCGCGCTCGAGCAGCAGCTGTTCCCGGTCGGCATCAGACACGGCAAAGATGTAGGCCAAGCGGTAATGCTCAATGGACGCATAGAGCTTCTTGGCCTGGACGAGAGCCTGCGCATAAATATAATGATAGGCTGAGCGCTCGTTCTGGGAAGGTTTGTAATACGCAAGGTCCTGGATCGCTTCATAGGGCTTCTTCTGTTTGATCAGGTTTCGGGCCATTTCCAGGGTGTTCGTAGGCATACCTTGTACAGCCATGTTCGCTGCCCTGCCCTGTTCAATGCTTGAGGGGGACGGAGCGGAAACGGCCATGATGATTGAGCCGATTATGGCGAAGGAAAGGTTCTGCATGCCAAATCATATAGCAACAAGCATGCCTGCTGATAACATTATGTAATGCTTAGGTTATGGCTGGGGGAAGAACCGTCAGATATATGACGTTGCCGGAGAATTGGCGGAAGGTTACCGTTTCTGCATCTCGATCTTCATCTTTTTCATCTTTTCCAGAAGAGTGGTCCGGTTAAGGCCAAGAAGCTGGGCGGCCCTGCTTCTTACACCGCCTGCTTTTTCGAGCGCCTGCATGATCATGTTGCGCTCCATGGTGCTTACCATATTATTGAGATCGATGCCGTTCTCGCCCATCTCAAGGGGACTTTTGGCAATCAGCGGTTCCGATGCTCCGGAGGGGGATAGGGCAGGCGTCGTTCCTGAAGCTGAGCCGGACCTTGCCTCACCGTCTGAAAAGGACAATTGGTGAAATTTTGCAGGCAGGTCCGCTGCGTTCACGATGGTGCCACTCACCAGGATCGTCAGACGCTCAATCAGGTTCTCCAGTTCCCGCACGTTCCCTGGCCAGCGGTTGTGCATCATGCAGGCCATGGCTTCAGGCGAAAAGGTGAAGGGTTCGCGTTTTCTCTTTCGGCAGAACTCCTGGACAAAGTGAGCGATCAGGAGCTGGAGGTCCTCGACCCGCTCCCGGAGCGGCGGCAGGTGGAGGGGGATCACGTTCAGACGGTAGTAGAGGTCCTCACGGAAATTGCCGTCCCTCGTGGCCTTTTCGAGGTCCTTGTTCGTGGCTGCCAGGATCCGCACGTCAACCTTGATCGTCTTCATGCCGCCGACACGTTCGAACTCGCGCTCCTGCAGCACACGCAGCAGCTTCACCTGGAGCGAAGGATCAAGCTCTCCCACTTCATCCAGGAAGAGCGTGCCTCCCTGAGCGAGCTCGAACCGGCCTAGGCGGGTGTTGACAGCGCCGGTGAACGCGCCTTTTTCATGGCCAAAGAGCTCTGATTCGAGCAGGTCCTTGGGTATGGCGGCGCAGTTCAAGGGCACGAAGGGGCCTCCCGAACGCGACGTGTTGTTGTAATGAATGGTCCTGGCAATGAGCTCTTTGCCGGTCCCGCTCTCGCCGGTGATCAGCACGGTGCTGTCCGTGTCCGCGATCTTCTCGATCATCTCGTAGACCACCTGCATGCTCGGAGAATCGCCGATGAGCCCCTTGAAGTTATACCTCTTCTTGAGCTGCATCTTGAGCATGACATTCTCCTTCTGCAGCTTCGAGACGGAGAGTGCTTTGTTGATGACGAGCATGAGCTCGTCGAGATTAAAGGGTTTGGTAATAAAGTCGAATGCGCCGATCTTCATGGCTTCCACTGCGGTCTGCACCGTACCGAAGGCCGTCATGACGATGACGGGAGCGCTGATTCTGGCCGCAGCCGCTTCCCTCAGTATTTCCATACCCGTTATGCCCGGCATTATCAGATCGGTGAGGATAAGTTCGAACTTGTCAGCATGGAGCATGTCAAGGCCGGCCTCGCCGTTCACGGCGAGTGTTACCTCGAAGTTCTTTGCACTCAGAAAAGAACTGAGCACATCGCGTACGGTCTCATCATCATCTATAACAAGAATTTTCTGCATTGATTCAACATAACAGATAAATAGAGCACTGTCAACTCCTTGACATACACAACAGTCCAATTATAAGTTCGCTTGGCCCGCCTACGATTCTCTGAACTTCCCGCTCAGAACACTATCATTCGTCATTACTTTGACAGACATATAGATCTGATATCAAATGTTATCAAATAGTTATGTCAGGCATGGTATTTGTATATTGTATTGTCATGACAAAGGAGGTCTTTCCATGGCCGAAGCAAGAGAAGAAGCACATACTGGTGAGGAAAAAGAAGAAAAAACGAAATCGGGGAACAAAAGCCTGATCCTTATCATCGTAGTGCTGGTTGTTGCATTAGCCGGAGGCATCGCGGCCTATTTGATACTGTTCAACGGATCGCACAAGACTTCTGCCGCGGTCAAAAAAGAAGAGGTGAAAGATGCCAAGTCAAGCCTCATTGCTCTTGACGCGTTTGTGCTGAACCTTTCCGAGCGGGGGCGGTTCCTCAAAGTGACCATGCAGTTCGAGCTTCTCTCCGCCGCAGACCAGGCGCTGGTCGTGGAAAAGACCCCGCAACTTCGCGATGCGATCATTACCCTTGTCAGCAGCAAGTCCGTTGAGTCCGTATCGAGCCCTGAGGGCAAATTCCAGCTCAAGGACGAACTGTTGCTCAGGGCGAACCAGGCCATGGGCAAGGACGTATTCAAGAACCTTTACTTTACGGAGTTTGTAATGCAATGAGCGATCTTCTTTCACAAGATGAAATTGATGCATTGCTCCGCGGCGTCCAGTCGGGCAATATCGGCACCGATGAAGCGAAACAGAAGCTCATGTCGGGCATCAGGCCCTATGACCTGACGAGCCAGGAGCGGATCGTCCGCGGCAGGATGCCCGGCCTGGAAATGGCGAACGAGCGTTTTGCCCGGTTCTTCAGGAACACGGTCTCGGGGCTCATGATGAAGTTCGTCGACATCAGCATCCACAACGTGCAGATCATCAAGTTCGGCGAGTTCATGAAGACCATCCCCTTCCCGTCGAGCATCAATATCTTCAAGATGGAACCGTTGAAGGGCTACTCGCTCCTGGTCGTGGAAGCGCCGCTCGTGTTCGCCTTCGTGGAGTTCTTTTTTGGCAGCGCCAGCGTGCGGAACGTGAAGTCCGAAGGCAGGGCGTTTACATCCATCGAGCAGCGGGTCATAAAAAAAGTAACCGCCATGGCGCTGAATGACATGGCCATGGCATGGGCGGCGATCGCGCCGCTCAAGCCGGAGCACATCGGCTCGGAGATGAACCCCCAGTTCGTGACCATCGTGACGCCGAGCGAGATCGTCATCAAGATCGAGGTCCACATCGAGGTGGAGGATTTTACCGGAAAGCTCTACTTCTGCATTCCCTACTCCCTGATCGAACCGGTGAAGGAAAGGCTGTACTCCGGCATCCAGGGCGACAAGAACGAGCTGGACCAGCGGTGGGTGGAGCGTCTCAAGGATATCCTCATGGGTTCGAAGGTCAAGGTCACCACGGAAATGGGCCAATCCGTACTGATGTTCGGCGAGCTGATGAGGCTGCAGGTGGGTGACGTGATCACGCTCAACCGGTCCACGACCGACGAGCTGCTGGTCAAGGTCGAGGATGTGCCGAAGTTCAAGGGGCTGCCCGGCTTCAGCAGGGGCAATCAGGCCGTCAGGGTCACGAAGGTACTTGGGTAGCAATCCGGAATAGAAAAGGAGCCATACATGGAACCGACACCAGTGCAAAACAAGCCCCAACCCCAACCGCAGAAGCCGGCGCCGCAGGGAGCGAAGTTCGAGGAGCTTAAGCCCGCCTCGACCGCGACAGGGTCGACGCGGGGCATGGATTTCCTGCTTGATATACCCTTGGAGGTCACTGTCGAGCTCGGCAGGAGCAGGATGTTCATCAAGGACCTGCTGCAGCTCGGCCAGGGTTCGGTGATCGAACTGGAGAAGATCGCCGGTGAACCCATGGAGATCCTGGTGAACGACAAGCTCATCGCACGCGGTGAAGTGGTGGTGGTCAACGAAAAGTTCGGGATACGGCTCACGGATATTATCAGCCCTACCGAAAGGATACAGAAGCTCAAATGACGGGCCTCTACTTGCAGATGATTCTGGCGCTTGCTCTCGTGATCGGCATGATCCTTCTCCTGGGAACGTTCCTCAAAAAGAAGCAGTCGAAGGACGGTCTGATGAAGGTCATCGGGTACCAGTCGTTGGGGTCGAAAAAGGGGCTCGCCGCGGTCAGGATCAATAACGAGGTGCTCGTCCTCGGCATCACCGCCACCGATCTGAAGCTCCTCAGGACATACGATGACATCGGCGAGGAGCACTCGCCGAACCTGCCGGTGGAAAAGGATGCAGCGGGTCCCGGCACCATCACCGATAAGCTCAAGCGATTAAAGGACTCCCTGTATGCAGCTCAATGATCCCGTAATACAAGTCTTCCTGGTCATCAGCTTTCTCTCGTTCCTGCCGGCGATCCTCGTCATGGTCACGTCGTTCACGAGGATCGTGGTGGTGCTTTCGTTCCTGCGTCAGGCCATCGGCGGCCAGCAGGTCCCGCCGAACCCGGTGATCATCGGCCTCGGCCTGTTCCTGACCTTTTTCATCATGTCGCCGACCATCGACGTTGTCATGAAGAACGCGGTCAATCCTTACCTGGACAAGAAGATCACTATGCAGCAGGCTGCGAACGAGGCTGCGCTGCCGCTCAAGGAGTTCATGCTGAAGCAGACCCGCGAGAAGGACATCGCCCTGTTCCTGAACATCGCGAAGCTCGCCGTGCCGGCCACCCCGGCAGAATTGCCGATGCGGATCGTGGCGCCGGCCTTCGCGGTCAGCGAGCTCAAGACCGCCTTCGAGATCGGCTTCCTCATCTACCTGCCGTTCCTGATCATCGATGTTGTCGTGTCAAGCGTCCTGCTCTCCATGGGCATGATGATGCTGCCGCCCGTGCTTGTTTCCATCCCGTTCAAGCTTCTGCTCTTTGTGCTCGTTGACGGGTGGAACCTCGTGGTCGGCACGCTGGTAAGGAGCTTTCAATGACCGTTGATCTGGTAAAAGAGATATCGGGAGAGGTTTTCAAAACCGTACTGCTCGTGTCGGGTCCCGTGCTGCTGGTGAGCCTGGTCGTGGGTCTGGTCATCAGCCTGTTCCAGGCCGTGACGCAGATCCAGGAGTTCACCCTGACCTTCGTGCCCAAGGTCATCGCTGTGTTCATCACGATGTTCCTTTTCTTCCCCTGGATCGTGCGGATACTCATGACCTTCACGACGGACCTGTTCAACAAGATCCCGGTGTATATACGATGACAGCGCAGGGGCGGGTTTGAAACCCGTCCCCGCATGGAAAGCCTGACGCCTATGGACACGTACGCACACTATTTGCCGAACTTCCTATTCATCCTGCTGCGGGCGGGGATCGTGCTGATGCTTGTCCCGTTCTTCGGAAGCGCCAGTTTCCCGCCGCAGTTCAGGATCGGCGTCGCCGTCGCCATCTCGCTCGTCCTGACGCCGGTGGTGGAGTTCCGTCTGGTGGAGGCCTCGATCAGTGCCACGGTCATGCGCGAGGTCCTGTTCGGCCTGATCTTCGGCCTTGTTGCCCGGTTCATCTTTTACGCCGTGGACATGGCCGGCCAGATCATGAGCAGCGTCACGGGGCTTTCCATGGCCACGGCGTTCGATCCGGAGATCGGCCCCTCCACCGAGGTCTCGCGTCTTTACGGCATCATTGCGACGCTCATTTTTCTCGCCATGGACGCCCATCATGACCTCATCGCCGTTTTCGTGAAGAGCTACGAATGGCTCCCGGCCGGGTCCCTGAACGTCGAGACCCTGGTATCGCTCAGCGTTTCCTTCACGTCCAAGATCTTCGTGGTCGCACTGAAGCTCAGTGCACCGATCGTGATCATCATGCTGGTCGTGAACATCCTCCTCGGATTCATCTACAAGGCCGCGCCGCAGATGAACATCTTCTTCGTCGGTCAGCCCGTGTATATATTTATCGGGTTCCTGACCATGCTCGTCTTCCTGCCGGTCTTCGTCTACCTGATCCAGGGCTATTTCGGATCGATGAAGGATGACATCGGCAGGGTCATTCTTCTGATGAAAAGGTAATCATGGCGGAGAACGAAGACCGGACAGAACAAGCAACAGCCCGACGACGGCAGAAGGCCCGGGAAAAAGGGCAGATCGCCAAGAGCCGGGAGCTCGTCTCCATGGCCACCATGGCCGGGTCGCTGCTGGTGTTCTATCTGGCCGGCGCCGCCTTTGTGACGAACATCAGCGGGCTTACGAGCAGGCTGCTGAGCCTGCAGTACGGCAGGGACTCGATCACAGTGCTGCGGTCAGCCTCAACGGAAATGATGATGATCCTGGCGCCTTTCTTTGCCATGGCCGTCATTTTCGCCGTCCTCTCGAACGTGCTGCAGGGCGGGTTCCTGCTCAAGCCTCCGACCTTCGAGCTTGAGCGGCTCAGCCCCCTCAGCGGGTTCAAGAACATTTTTTCGGTCAGTGCCCTTCCGGGGGTCGTCAAGAGCCTTCTCAAGTTCCTCGTAGGGGTCGTGCTGTTCTTTATTCTGGTGAAGAAGATCATTACGGTCGTGCCTGCGGCAGCTGCCATGGACATTGTGGACATCAAGTCCGTCGCGTTCGGCCTCATGAGCAAGTCCGTGGCCTATGCGTTCGCGACATTCTTCGTGCTGGCGCTGGCGGACTATGGGTATGAACGGTGGAAGTTCGAGCGTTCCATCAGGATGAGCAAGGAAGAGATCAAGGAAGAGTTCCGGGAGTCGGAAGGCGACCCGCTCATCAAAGCCAAGATCAGAAGTCTGCAGCGGGACATGGCCCGGCGGCGGATGATGGAGGCGGTGCCGAAGGCCACGGTCGTAATCACCAACCCGACCCATATCGCCGTGGCGCTCTTGTATCAAAAGGGCGGAAACGGGGCGCCGCAGGTCATTGCCAAAGGCAAGGGGCACATCGCTGCTACGATCAAGGAAGTGGCGCGCAAGCACCGGATCCCGCTTGTCGAGGACAAGCCCCTGGCGCGGGCACTCTTCAAGGTGAAGCTTGACGCGTCGATCCCCGAGGACCTCTACCGCGCCGTGGCCAAGATCCTGGCGTATATATATAAACTGAGAGGGACGGCGGCGTGATGATCAGCGGCCAGATCCGGACAGGCTGGAACCAGAAAGTCTCAAATACAAGGCCTTACTATTATATTCCGGTTTGACCGGATCAGGACTATGAACGTGAGGATGAAACCATGTCAATCATAACAACTCTGCAAGACCGTGGAGACGTCATCGTGGCCGTGGCCGTGGTTTCGGTCCTGGGCATCATGGTCCTGCCG
>JAAXXJ010000460.1 GCA_013334545.1 Nitrospirota bacterium
CACCCTGCCGTTCCTCGAGGCCGACGCCCGGGGGCCGCGGGAAATGATGGAGACGGTCCGGCGCAGGATATTCGACGTCGTTTCATCCGGCAAGATTCCGGTCACGCTGGGCGGCGAGCACAGCATTTCCTTTGGATGCGTCCAGGCGGTTCAGGAGATTTATCCGGGCCTTTCGGTCCTGCAATTGGACGCCCACGCCGACATGAGGGATGCCTACCAGGGCAGTCCCTACAGCCACGCCTCCGTGGCGCGCCGCATTTCCGAACGATGCCCGCTGGTTCAGGCGGGCATCCGGAGCATGAGCGCGGAGGAGGCGGCCTTTCTGCCGACCAGCGGCGTCCGGACCTTTTCCGCGGACTTCATGCTGGATGATCCGGAGGGGTATCGGGCCATTGCCGCTTGCCTGGAGGGCGACGTCTATATCTCCGTTGACCTCGATGTCTTCGATCCCGCTTTTCTTCCCGCGACGGGTACGCCGGAGCCGGGAGGCATCCGCTGGAGCGATGTGCTGCGCCTGATCCGGGAGGTGTCCGGGCGCTGCCGGGTCCGGGGCTTCGATGTCGTCGAACTGTCGCCGATTCCCGGCATGATCGCCTCCGACTTCCTGGCGGCAAAGCTGGCATACCGGATGATGGGATACGCGCTTGCGAACATCAATCAATCGATCAAAGGAGAAAAGAATTGAACGATTATGTGCCCAAGATGATCTTTTTTACAAAGGGTGTGGGGACGCACAAGGAGGAGCTCCATTCATTTGAGCTGGCCCTCAGGGACGCCGGCATCGAGAAATGCAATCTTGTCCAGGTGTCCAGCATCTTCCCGCCGGGCTGCAAGTTGATCTCAAAGGCCCGCGGACTGGAAGAGCTGAAGCCGGGCGCGCTCACCTACTGCGTGCTGAGCCGCTGCTGCAGCAACGAGCCCAGACGGCTGCTGGCCGCATCGGTCGGGTGCGCCATTCCCGCGGACAAGAAAGCCTACGGCTACATCAGCGAGCATCATTCCTTCGGCCAGACGGAGCGCCAGGCCGGCGATTATTCGGAAGACCTCGCTGCCGCCATGCTGGCATCGACCCTGGGCATTGACTTCAACATCGACGAGAGCTGGGACGAGAAGAAAGAGATCTTCAAGATCAGCGGGAAAATCGTCAGCACCCGGAATATCACCCAGTCCAGCATTGTCAAGAAGCATGGCTACACGACGGTGCTTGCGGCGGCAGTATTTGTCTTCTGAAGGCGAACCCGGAGCGCATCGGGTCATCTCTCTGGTGCCGTGAAATACCCCTTGACAAAGGCGTCCGGGTGTTTTAGAAAGTGCACTCTTTTGAAAGCTGAATATGGAAATGACGCGGGGTGGAGCAGTCCGGTAGCTCGTTGGGCTCATAACCCAAAGGTCGGTGGTTCAAATCCACCCCCCGCTACCAAATAAAATCAGGGGCTTACGAGCCCCTTTTTTATTGCCGCAAAGGGCTCTGCAGCAATATTGCAGTAACTTTATGCACGGGCCTGGGCGGTGCCAGGAAAACATCGAGTCGCTTGCTTCTTGGATATGGCCGGGATCAGCCGAACCGGTACCCCATCTGCACCCAATAGCGCCAATCCTCCACCGCCTGTCTGGTTTGCTCGTCGGCCTCATTACCCACTCCAAGTTGGGACAATGGAACCGCCAGCCTGCCTCTCCCCCGGCGGATTGTGACGAACATTTCTTTTTCGCACTCCTCTTCAGGCGCCATCTTGAGGACTTTGACTTCTTCTCGAAGCTGGAGGGGCGAGATCGCGCGCTTTGCGCTGCAAACGGCTGTAAATGGAAACTTTAGCTTTTCTTCAAGGTAGTAGTACCACCCCATCGCTTGTTCTTCTGGGCCGTAGGCATCGACGATGATCTCCATGGCGATGCGCTCCTCTCGTGCATCATCGGTTCCGGGTTTTTTCTTGGCCATATCGCACCTTAAAAGAAGCAACGCTGAGTTACCGTAGGCTTGCGGCCGGCGTTCAGCTTGTAACCGGCTGCATTGTGAGTCAAGCGTTCTGGTATTCATAGGCCTTGAACTTTCCGCGCAGACGTTGAGCGGATTTCCAAATTTCACTGGCGAGGTTGTCTAATTTCGTTTTGTTGATGGACAACAACATAAAGTTTAATTATTCCGATCCTCTTGAACCTGCTCCCGGG
>JAAXXJ010000461.1 GCA_013334545.1 Nitrospirota bacterium
GACGGCTGCCCGAACTGCTGTGTCGCCTCCATCGCCCGTTCCGACATGTCCTTCATCGGCACCTGGCGCGACGACATCCGCATCGACCAGGAAGCGGTCCAGGGCTACATCGGCGGCGAATTCCCGCCGAACGGCGGCGCCCACAAAGACCGCGACTGGGGCAAATTCGACATCAAGAAAGAGGTCATCGACCTGTGCCCCACCGAATGCATGTGGATGGAGGGCAAGAAACTCAAGATCGACAGCAAGGAATGCAACCGCTGCATGCACTGCATCAACGTCATGCCTCGCGCCCTGAGGATCGGCAAAGACACGGGTCTTTCCATCCTGGTGGGTGCCAAGGCCCCCATTCTCGACGGCGCCCAGATGGGTTCGCTGCTCGTTCCCTTCGTCAAGGTGGAAGAGCCCTACGACGAGATCAAGGAAGTCATCGAGAAAATCTGGGATTGGTGGATGGAAGAGGGCAAGAACCGCGAGCGCCTGGGCGAGCTGATCAAGCGCCAGGGCTTCCAGAAAATGCTGGAAGTGACCGGCATCGCGCCCGATGCGCGCCATGTGAAAGAGCCGAGATCCAACCCCTACATCTTCTGGAAGGAAGAAGAAGTCGAGGGCGGCTGGACGCGCGACGTCAACGAATTCAGAAAATACCATCGCAGATAAGGGGGACGAACTATGGCATTTATATCTTCAGGATACGATCCCAAAGAGCCGATGAAAAACCGCATCACGGACATCGGCCCGCGCAAATACGACGAATTCTACCCGCCGGTCATTGCCAAGAACAAGGGCAAATGGCTGTATCATGAAATCCTCAAGCCCGGCGTGCTGGTCCACGTGGCCGAGTCCGGCGACAAGATCTTCACCGTCCGCGTCGGCGGCGCGCGCCTCATGAGCACCCTGCTCATCCGCGAAATCGCCGAGATCGCCGACAAGTTCTGCGGCGGGTATGTCCGCTGGACCACCCGCAACAACGTTGAGTTCCTGCTGGATGACGAGAAGAAGGTTGAGCCGCTGCTCAAGGACCTCGCCGGCCGCAAGTTCAAGGCCGGCAGCTTCAAGTTCCCGGTCGGCGGCACCGGCGCCGGGGTGACCAACATCGTCCACACCCAGGGCTGGATGCACTGCCACACTCCGGCCACCGACGCCTCCGGCCCGGTCAAGGCCACCATGGACGTGCTCTTTGAGGACTTCCAGAAGATGCGGCTGCCGGCCCAGATGCGCGTGTCGCTGGCCTGCTGCCTCAACATGTGCGGCGCCGTGCACTGCTCGGACATCGCCATCCTGGGCTACCACCGCAAGCCGCCCATGATCGACCACGAGTACCTCGACAAGATGTGCGAGATCCCGCTGGCCATCGCCGCCTGCCCGACCGCGGCCATCAAACCGGCCAAGATGGAAGTGGCCGGACAGAAGGTCAACAGCGTCGCCGTCAACAACGACCGCTGCATGTTCTGCGGCAACTGCTACACCATGTGCCCGGCCTTGCCGCTGGCCGACAAGGAAGGCGACGGCATCGTCATCATGGCGGGCGGCAAGGTGTCCAACCGCATCAGCGCGCCGAAGTTCTCCAAGGTCGTCGTGGCCTTCATCGAGAACGAGGCACCGCGCTGGCCCAAGACCACCGAGGTCATCAAGAAGATGATCGACGTCTACTCACAGGATGCCCGGAAATACGAGCGCCTCGGCGAATGGGCCGAGCGCATCGGGTGGGAGCGCTTCTTCGAGAAATGCGAGATCCCGTTCACCCACCACCTGATCGACGATTTCCGCGATCCGGCCTACTACACCTGGCGCCAGACCACGCAGTTCAAGTTCTAAGCCGTCTGGATAAAATGGGGGGCACCCGATTCGGGTGCCCTCCCACTTTCTTTAACGAAGAGAGGTTGACCATGGAGTACGCGGAAGCGAAAGCCAAGATAATTGAAGGACTCACCAAGAAGCTCAAGACCAAGTCCAAGTTTTATTTCAACGATCTCTCCGAGATCCTGGAAATGAAGCCCCGCGAGGCCAAGAAGCTGATCAACGACATGGTGGCGGACGGCACGCTGGAGTATTGGTCCAGCGGCAGCACCTCCATGTACGGCCTCACGGGAACAGGCAAACAGGCGGCTGCAGAGCACGAAGACTAGACCCGCCCGTTTTCCGGCGGTCTTTTCTTTT
>JAAXXJ010000462.1 GCA_013334545.1 Nitrospirota bacterium
CGACCGGCGATATACTTCGCGGCGCAGTAAAGGCCGGCACGCCGCTTGGCAAGGAAGCCCAGGGCTTCATGGACCGCGGCGACCTGGTCCCTGATTCGCTCATCATGGGCATCATGGAGCAGCGGCTCCAGGAGAAGGACTGCCAGAAGGGGTTCCTGCTCGACGGGTTCCCGCGAACCATACCGCAGGCCGATGCCCTCGACGTCCTGCTCAAGAAGCTGAACATCAAGCTGGACCTCGTGGCGAACATCGATGTACCCCGGGACGTCATCCTCGACCGGCTCACGACACGCCGGACCTGCTCCAACGCGTCCTGCCAGGAGATCTACAACGTGAAGAGCAACCCGCCGGCGCCGGGCGACAAGTGCAAGAAGTGCGGCAGCCCTGTGGTCCAGCGCGCTGACGAGACCGTTGAGGCCATATCCAAGCGGCTCGATGTCTATAACGAGAAGACCGCGCCCCTTATCGGATACTACGAGCGGAAAGGCATGATCCTCACGATCCGCGAGGCAGGCAGTGACGGAGTCGTGAACGCCATCAAGAAGGGCATAGCATCGAAGAGATAAGCGGCTGAATCCAGGAGCGAGCGCATTCCCCCCGGCTTACTGCGGGGTTAGCGAGCGATGAGAATAAACATTCTCCCCTGAGGATCGAAGCTCCCTGCAGCTTGCTTGCGGGAGCTTCAACAGGACGGGAATGGCGGGAGGATCGGATCCCTCCCGCCTTTTTTATTGTCCGGGGAATGTGGTACACTAAAGTCAAGAGGGGCAATGCTGTTCAATCTATCCGATAAGTCCATCCTGGTCGCGGAGGATTCGTCCATCATGCGCATGTTCCTGGTCATGAACATGCGCCGGATGCTGCGCGTGAACATCACTGAGGCGGAGAACGGGCGGGAAGCGCTTGCAAAGCTCATGAACGGCAAGTTCGACCTGCTGCTGACGGACATGAACATGCCCGAGATGGGCGGTGCGGAGCTGGTCCGCTTCGTGCGGAACGGCCTGAAGAGCGACATGCCGATCGTGATCGTCACGACCATGGGCGAGTCGAAGGACCGTGATCTCGGGATGAGGCTCGGCGCGAACGCCTACCTCACGAAGCCCGTGGATGTGAAAGAGCTGATCAAGACGATCTTGAACCACCTGGGGGGATATAAGTTCTGAAGGAAACGTTCAACAAGAATTTGCAGCGTTAAAGTGTTGTAGTAGGTTTTGCGAAGTAATTGGAGTCTGCTGCGAGTTCAACAGCTATTTGGAGACGCTTAGATTTTTCATCCGGCCAGCCAGTGATGTTAGCATGCCTTAGTGGTGGTTCGCTCGGATTGATTTGAAGATGTTTGGATAGGACATCAAACGCAAGGATATCGGCCCTACCCAATAGTGGCTTGCCCCGCCTGTCCGCGACCTCGCGATCACCAATTTCCCAAGTGTTCTGTTCAGAAATACCGGAGGTACGAAAGACGGAAGTGTTACCGTTGTGTGGATTGGGCAAGAAGGCTGCTGGTTTGACAGTGCTATCAGAAGCTCTAATCCAGTTACTCTGCAAAATAAAACGTGATAGCTTTTCCGATGGCTCTATAGGCATAATGTAGGATTAGTTATAGATAGAGTCTTTTTAGATTTTCTAGAAGAACAGAAGGTAAAGCGTCACCAAAATACTCTGTACCATGCGTTCTATTCACTCCAAACAAGCCGGCGTAAGTTATCTCATTGTTCCCGCTCATGCTGGCAATGAATATGCGTCGTGCGCCTTTTGACCACTCTAGAGCTATGTCGCCATTAGGCTCAGGAGTGATTTCTGGCATTGGGATGAAAGAGGTTGTTGGTAAACTCCGGATTAATCTTCGTGCTTCAAAATAGGCTTCTTCTCTAATTGGCAGTGCATTATACCCATCCCAACCCGGTTCCGAGCACTCTTCGAAGATTTCATCCAGGGACTGAAGAGCGTCGTCTTGCTGGCCTAACGTTTCAGCCTTTCTTATCTCTGAAAAATCTCGTCTAAGGATGTTGTTAAGTCGCGCAAAATCGGAACTGAAACCGACTGCTGGTAAACTCATAATATTGGGGCATTCCGGACAGAAGGCAGCCGTGCTCATGCGTATGTCTCCTTGAGTTTGGGCGTTATGCTCTTGTCGAAAATCTTGTTTTTAAAATG
>JAAXXJ010000463.1 GCA_013334545.1 Nitrospirota bacterium
ACCGCCCCGAGGATACTTCCAAGACCATCAGGGACGGATGGCTCTATACCGGCGACATCGCTGCCCTCGACGAGCACGGGTACATCAGGATCATCGACCGAAAGAAGGACCTGATCATTGTCGACGGCCTGAACGTGTATCCCTACGAGGTGGAGGAGGTCCTGTACCGGCATCCGGGGGTGAAGGACTGCTCCATGATCGGCGTTCCCCACGAGCACGAGGAAGGGAAGGAACTGGGCATCATGTACGTGGTGCTCCAGGAAAGCAAGAACGCCACGGCGAAGGACCTCCGTGATTATCTCGCCGAACACGTTGCCCACTACAAGATCCCACGGCGGTTCATCTTCACCGAAGAGCTGCCCCGCACCGCGACCGGCAAGATCATGAAGAAAGAGCTCCGCGTCTGGTACCGCGAGCGGGACATGAAGCGCCCCTGACCGCTCGCTATCGTCCTCTCAATGCAATTCTTCCTGCGTTGTATCGCATGCGCTCATGCAGCGGGAAGACCATGCCAACAGGCACGAAGAACCCTCCCGCCCGGCACTCATTTTGCTATACTTAACCGGTGGCACGCTGGTTGTGCTGCAGCCAGAGAGGCCCAATAGGCCCGTGAAAGGAGCGACGATTGACGACCGCGATCCGCAAGCTCCGCATGATCCTCAATCGCTTGCCCCGTGCTGGCTGGATCGCATCGCTCTTTTTTCTCGGCCTTCTGATGCTGATGGCCCTCCTGTGGCATCAGGTCCGCACGGCGTCGAACATCGAACTCCCCGTCGATCAACACCGCATATCCAGCATGATGGGATCGATGGCCGTCCCGGGCAAGGGCAGCCGGGAGGTCCTGATCCTCAATTCCTACCATCTCGGCTATTCCTGGTCCGACAACGAGAAGCGGGGGATCGTCGAAATGCTTATGAAGGCCGATGCGAGGATCCAGCCGCTCATCGATTTCCTGGACTGCAAGCATTATCCCAAGATGGAGCATTTTGACCGGCTCCGCGATCTCTTCCTCCAAAAATACGGTGACAAGGACTTCCCCGTTGTCATCGTTGCCGACAACCCCGCGCTGCAGTTCGCGCTCAAATACCGGCCACAGCTGTTTCCCCGCGCTGCCATCATTTTCTGCGGGATCAACGGATTTGATGCAAAGGTGATCAAAGGCCATGATAATGTGACCGGCATAGCAGAGATCCTCGATGCGGGCAATACTTTGGAGCAGGCCCTCAAACTTCATCCTGGTACGCGGAAGGTCGTCGTGGTCCATGACTACACCATCACGGGCCTTGCGACAAAACGGGAGACCGAGGAGCAGCTCAAGCCCTTTGCCGGGAAGGTCGAGATCCAGTACCTGCCGAACCTTTCCGTCGCTGAACGGGTGGAGCACCTCCAGGGGCTTCCCGCCGATAACCTGGTGCTTGCTCTCTCGTACAGCCTTGACAAGGACGGCCAGGTGATCAATCACGAGAAGATCGCCCGGCTCCTGAGCCAGAGTACGCCTGTGCCGGTCTACGGACTGCACGAGGAGCGGCTCGGCTACGGCATCGTCGGAGGCAGACTGCTCGGCGGCAAGCTGCAGGGGGCGAGGGCCGCGGAACTGGCGGCCCGGGTGCTTGCGGGAGAACCCGCGTCCGGCATCCCGGTCGACCTGAAAAGCCCGACACGCATGATGTTCGATCACAACCAGCTGGTCCGCTTCAATCTCCTTGCCGGCGGCATCGCGGTCCTCGGGTTCAATGTCTATCAGCGGATGATGGCGGAGCAGGAGCAGGAAAAGCTCCATTCACAGCTGCTCCAGGCACAAAAGATGGAGGCCATCGGACATCTCGCAGGCGGCGTGGCCCACGATTTCAACAACATCCTGACGGCGATCATCGGCTATTCCAACATGATGAGAATAAAAGTGCAAGCAGACGAGCAGCTCGCCTTCGATGCCAGCCAGATCCTGTCGGCAGCCGACCGGGCCGCGCGGCTGATCAAAAGCCTCCTCGCCTTCAGCCGGAAGCAGGTGATCGAACCGAAGCCGGTGGACCTGAACGAGATCGTGCAGAGCGTCACCAAGATCGCGAAGCGGCTGATCGGCGAAGACATCGAGTTCCGGACGGTGCTCCGCGACAAAAGC